>CAZKNQ010000187.1:0-2133 GCA_964554225.1 uncultured Candidatus Planktophila sp. | reverse complement strand
CACCCTTGACGTTAACCGCATCAGGAACGAGTTCTCCAGCAAGTGCCTTGCGAACTGAAACTGCAACAGCGATTCCGGCACGTTCTTGCGCTTCATCAGTTGAAGCGCCCAAGTGTGGGGTTGCAACAACTTGATCAAGCTGGAACAAAGGTGAATCGGTGCAAGGTTCAGTTACATAAACATCAAGTCCAGCTCCAGCAACGCGACCTTCAACGATCGCATCGTGAAGAGCTGCCTCATCGAGAACGCCGCCGCGAGCTGCGTTGATGATGCGAACTGAAGGCTTAACTTTCTTAAGCGCTTCTACGCCGATCAAATTTGCAGTCTCTTTAGTCTTTGGCAAGTGAATTGTGATGAAGTCACTTCGGGTAAGAAGCGTGTCTAGATCAACTAGTTCAACGCCAAGTTGTGCAGCGCGTGCTGGCTGTAGGTATGGATCGTAGGCAACTACGTTCATGCCAAATGCCTGCATGCGATGAGCAACTAATTGGCCGATACGACCGAAGCCAACTATGCCGAGAGTTTTTTCAAATAGTTCAGCGCCTGTGTACTTAGAGCGCGCCCACTTGCCGTTGCGAAGTGCCGCATGTGCAGGTGAGATGAAACGTGCTGAAGCAAGTAGCAATGAGATAGCAAGCTCTGCCGCAGAGACGATATTTGAAGTTGGTGCGTTAACGACCATTACACCTGCAGTTGTTGCTGCAGGAATATCAACGTTATCTAGACCAACGCCAGCGCGTGCAATAACTTTCAAACCCTTTGCCGCAGCAATTGCTTCTGCATCCATCTTGGTTGCAGAACGGATCAAGACCGCATCGACTCCTTTACCGAGTTCGGCAAGGAGTTCGGTGCGGTTTGCGCCATCACAATTGCGTACTTCAAAATCCGGACCTAAAGCTTCTAGGGTTGCCGGACTTAACTCTTCAGCGATTAATACAACAGGTTTAGCCACGTGCCGCGCTTCCTTCTCGGTAATCATCTTTATTTGAAGTCTTGATCCAGCTAAACATCTTGCGAAGTTCGCGGCCTACTCCTTCAATTGGGTGAGCTTCTCCCTTTGCGCGAAGCGCCTTGAATTCTGGCGCTCCTGCTTCTTGATCATCAATAAAGCGCTTAGCAAATGCGCCAGATTGAATGTCAGCAAGAACTGCCTTCATGTTCTCTTTAACGCTTGGATCAATAACGCGTGGACCCGAAACGTAATCTCCGTATTCGGCAGTATCTGATACTGACCAACGCTGCTTGGCGATTCCGCCTTCGAACATCAAGTCAACGATAAGTTTTAGTTCGTGCAGGCACTCGAAGTAAGCAACTTCTGGCTGGTATCCAGCTTCGGTAAGAGTTTCGAAACCGTACATAACTAGTTGTGATGCGCCACCGCAAAGTACTGACTGCTCACCGAAAAGATCTGTTTCAGTCTCTTCAGTAAATGTTGTGAGGATTCCACCCGCACGAAGACCACCAATTGCCTTGGCATAAGAAAGTGTTAGTGGCCAGGCGTTGCCTGTTGCATCTTGTTCAACTGCAACGATTACAGGAACGCCACGGCCGCCTGCGAACTCGCGGCGAACCAAGTGTCCTGGGCCCTTTGGCGCAACCATGCAAACGTCAACATTTGCAGTTGGTTTGATGTAACCAAAGCGGATATTAAAACCATGACCGAAGAAGAGAGCATCGCCATCTTTAAGATTAGGCAAGATTGATTCTGCATAGATGTGGCGCTGTACGTGATCTGGCGCCAAGATCATAATGACCGTTGCTTCCTTGACGGCTTCTGCAACTGTTACAACGCGAAGGCCTTCTGCTTCTGCCTTAGCACGTGAAGGAGAACCTTCTTTAAGTCCAACGCGAACATCAACGCCTGAGTCGCGCAGGTTAAGTGCGTGCGCATGGCCTTGTGAGCCGTAACCGATGATCGCGACCTTGCGACCCTGGATGATTGATAGATCTGCATCCTCTTCGTGATACATCGTTGCCACGGTATTTCTCCTTTTTCGTTTCTTGTTTCGAGTTAGTTTTGGTAATCGGGTTGGGTGTCGTGAATTTCTTCAACTTTGCCTGTGACATCCTTAATTGAGATGACGCTGACAAGTTTGTCGAGTTGAGCAATCACTTGCTCAAGAGAGTGGCCTT
>CAZKNQ010000186.1:0-2140 GCA_964554225.1 uncultured Candidatus Planktophila sp. | reverse complement strand
GTCATCGCATCGATCGCCTTAATACCTGTTGCAAGTGGTTCCTTAACTGGCTGGCGCTGAACTACAGAGGGAGCCTGCAGTTCAAGTGCGCGACGAGCATCAGCTTTGATTTCACCCTTGCCATCAATTGGGCGACCAAGTGGATCGACAACGCGACCCAAGAAGCCATCACCAACTGGTACAGAAAGAATTTCACCAGTACGTCGTACTGATGTTCCTTCTTCAATTCCGTCGTATCCGCCGAGAATAACAACACCGATCTCGCGCACATCGAGGTTAAGTGCAAGACCTAGTGTTCCGTTCTCGAACTGTAGAAGTTCGTTTGCCATTGTTGAAGGAAGTCCCTCAACGCGAGCGATTCCATCGCCTGCCTGGCTAACTGTTCCTACTTCGTCGCGAGCTGCGGCGCCTGGATCGTATGACTTAACGAAATTCGCTAAGGCATCCCGAATTTCATTCGGTTGGATCTTGAGCTCTGCCATGTCGTTCTCCCTTTTTCGTTTCTTCTTAAATCTTCTTTTATTGAATTTTCTTAACTGACTTAACTATGCGGACTGACCAACTAGTGCACGCCCAGCGTTTGCCAGGCGGTTTACAACGCTTCCATCAACCAACTCATCTGCGAACTTGATTGAAACTCCACCCAGAATTGTGGGATCGATCTGCACGTTAATGCGGATTGGCTGACCTACGTTCTTCTCAAGAACTGTGGCAAGTCGCTTTGACTGTGCATCAGTAAGAGCAGTTGCAGTACGAACTACTGCAATTAAGCGGTTGCGACGGTTTGCCAAACCAAATAGGTAATCAGCGAAGGCTGCTTCGATGCTGCGTCCGCGAAGGGATGCAACAAGTGCGCTGGCGATCTTGGCTGTTGAGGCTGATGCCTTTTTGCCAAGTACCTCTGTGATTAACGCTGACTTGGCCTCGGTTGAACCGACGCTGACGAGCGCCTTGCGGAGCTCGAAATTATCGGCAACTAGGCGTGAGGTTTCGAAGAATTCGTCTTCTACGCGGTCGAGTTCGCCGGCAATGTTTGCTGCAGATGCTTCTGCCTCAATTGCTAACTGCTCTGTTGCATAGACCAGATCCTTTGTTGCTGACCAACGAAGACTAGAGAGTTCGCTAAGGAGCGAAACTGCAAGAGTTCCGGTTGATTTTGTAAATAGATCTTTAACAAGTGCCGCCTTTGCTGCCTTATCGCGTGCTGGATCTGTAATTGCGCGACGGACAGAAGTGTTATCGGCAAATAGATCTGCTGCTGCGAAGAGGTGAGAAGACAACTCTGAAGCCGATGCTGCGCTTGCGCCCTTGACTGCAGCATCGAGTGCAGCACGTGCAGCCACAAGTGACTGACGGCTACTGCCTCCGAGGTGAATTCTCATTTTCTTTACTTACTCTTCTCTAGATCATCCAAGAAACGGTCGACGATCCGTGATTGACGAGCCTGGTCATCTAAAGATTCCCCGACAATCTTTGAAGCGAGTTCAACTGCAAGTGCACCAACTTCATTGCGAAGTGCTGTGATCGCTTGTTGACGCTCTGCCTCAATGGATGCGTGTGCAGCAGCAGTAATTCGTGCTGCTTCCTCTTGTGCTTTCGCACGAAGTTCTTCAACGATAGATACGCCCTGCACGCGAGCTTCTTCACGAAGAGTTTGTGCTTCTTCGCGCGCCTTTGAAAGCTGCTCGTTGTACTGGGAAAGCGCACGTTGCGCTTCGAGCTGCGCCTTTTCGGCGCGCTCCATTCCACCTTGAATCGCCTCAGTGCGTGCAGTGAATGCCTTTTCAAACATTGGCACCACTTTGCTGCGCAGAACGAGGAAGAGAAGTGTGAACGCAACTGCACCAACAATGATTTCCGATGTATGCGGAATCAAAGGGTTTAGCGTCTCTCCCTCGGCGGCAAAATAGAATTTATTCATAATTAGTTCAGATTATTTTCTGGGCTAATTAGAGAACGAAAGCTAGAACGAGACCGAAGAGTGCGAGAGCTTCAGCGAGCGCGAATCCAAGGAACGCGATTGGCTGTAGAACGCTACGTGCTTCAGGCTGACGTGCCACGCCGTTGATGTATGCGGCGAAGATTAGTCCGGTTGCAATACCAGGACCGATTGCTGCGAGGCCAAAACCGACCAGGTTGA
>CAZKNQ010000185.1:0-2154 GCA_964554225.1 uncultured Candidatus Planktophila sp. | reverse complement strand
ACTTGTGAAACAAAGACCACGATATCGGCAACGCTAAAGATCATCTGATCAAGGGTTGCATCTTGGCGAATCTCGCCATTTACCTCCGAAAATATTCGCTGAGTGCCTGGAACAAAGTCAGTTTCGATCCAAGGACCGATTGGGCAGAAGGTATCAAAGCCTTTAGCGCGCGCCCATTGGCCATCGCTCTTCTGAAGTTCCCGACAAGTCACATCATTGGCCAAGGTGTAACCATAAATAACTTCGTGCACACGCTCTTTTGGAACATCTTTGCAGACGCGCCCGATAACTACTGCGAGTTCTGCCTCGTAATCAATTGTTGGCGCCATAGCGGGCCAGACAATTGTGTCCCCGGGGCCGATTACAGATGTATTTGGTTTCAAAAAGATAATCGGTTCTTTCGGAACTTCTGAACCCATCTCTTTTGCATGATCTGCATAATTCTTTCCGACGGCAACGATCTTACTGCGCGGAATAACTGGGGCCAGCAAACGCACCTTTGTTAGCTCAACTTTCGCCGCTGTCTTGGTAACGCCGTGATAGATCGGATCGCCTGAGATAACGCTGATCTGATTGTCATCTTCGAGGATGCCAAAGAGCGGGTCGGTACCTAAACCTGATTCAGGACCTGGTGAGAAGCGAACAATACGCATTGGGCTATCTTACGCCCTTGCCACACTTCCACTTGCATCGATATGAAAGAGCGTTGCATGCGCAGAGTGTTGCTTAATAACAGCAACTTTGGCGTCAGGCAAACCTGCATAAACAACGCCTTCAATTCCAGAAATCTGTGATGCTAGAGCGACAACAAATACCGCTTCAACTGCATCGAGAGTTAATTCAGGTGATGCCACATTAATTGCAACATAAGTGCGGCCAGTTGTATCGCGCAGAGCGGCGGCTTGCTTTGCACCAGTTCGTGCCAAAGTTGATGTAGCAAGGGTTGCTAACTTTTGATCCTCTGGGTTCTCAAAGAGGTTGACTGAATCAGGGTTACTCATGTTCATCAACCTCGCCATCTTTAATGCGTTCAATAATTACCGAACTTATTTTACGACGACGACCAACTGGACGCTCTGATGTAATCGACCAACCCAGCATAGAAATTGTGCTTCCCGCGATTGGCACGCGCCCTAATTTCTGTGCCATAAGGCCACCGATAGTGTCGACATCTTCAAAATCTTCTTTATCAATTTCGATCTTTAACTCATCGGCGAGATCTTCAATATGAAGCGTTGCCTTGGCACGCGCTTTATCTTCACTAATCCAAGTAAAAGCTTCTACGCCATCATCGAACTCATCGGCGATTTCGCCGACAATTTCTTCAATGATGTCTTCAATTGTGATAATTCCGGCAGTTCCGCCGTATTCATCAACGACTATCGCTAAGTGGATCTGATCACGCTGCATCTCTTTTAATAACTCTGCGGCAATCTTTATTTCAGGCACAAAGACTGCTGGGCGCATATGTTGCTCCACTTTTTCAGTGGTCTCAGCCTCGTGGTGATCGAGTGCGCGCTTAGCTAGATCTTTAACGTAAGCAATGCCGATAATCTTGTCGAGGTTTTCCCCGACTACAGGAATACGTGAGTAACCGCTGCGAAGGGCAAGTGAGAGCGCTTGGCGAAGAGTCTTATCGCCTTCGATCCAGACCATATCTGTGCGGTGAACCATCAGTTCGCGCACCAAGGTGTCGCCGAGTTCAAATACCGAGTGGATCATCTCGTGTTCATCTGATTCCACTAAGCCACGCTCGTGAGCTTGATCTACCAGGTCACGAAGTTCGGCTTCGTTGGTAAATGGCCCACCACGAAAACCCTTACCTGGCGTAATTGCGTTACCAACGGCAATCAGCAAGTTGGTGACTGGGCCAAGAATGAAAGCTAAGAAGTATGCAACTGATATTCCAGCGCGCGCCCATTTATGTGGTTGCTGGCGACCTAAAGTGCGCGGACCAACACCAACTACAACGTATGAGAGAACCACCATTACAACCACGGTTGTAATCATCGCTTGCGCAGATGAATATTGGCGCAACAGCGCAACCGCTAAAAGTGCAGCTGCGGTGAATTCGCAGATCTTGCGAACCAAGAGAAGCACATTTAGATAACGAGAAGGCTGATGCGAATACTTCTTAAGCAGGTGACCTCCGCG
>CAZKNQ010000184.1:0-2167 GCA_964554225.1 uncultured Candidatus Planktophila sp. | reverse complement strand
AATTGTTTTGCACGAAGGCGCACAACGTAAATTCACTGAAGTTATTAAGCCGGGTTCACAGAAAGTTTTAGTGATCATCGGCCCAGAAGGTGGGCTAACCGATGAAGAAGTCGCGCTCTTTAGCAAAGCTGGTGCGCAAGTTGCACTACTTGGTCGCCCAATATTTCGTTCGGCTCATGCCGGAATGGCTGCGTTATCAGGCTTAAACGCGGCCTTGAGAATCTGGTAGTGGATTGGTAAAGGTATAGTCACACTCATGGCACTTGATTCAAATTGCATCTTCTGCAAAATCATTGAAGGTCAAATTCCAGCCGAGATTGTTTATCGCAGCGAAAACGTTGTTGCATTCAACGATTTAAATCCGCAGGCACCAACTCATGTGCTTTTAATTCCAACGATCCATACTGAAAACGCTGCAGGTCTTGCCAAGATGTCACCAACGATAACCGCAGACCTTTTCACCGCAGCTGCCCAAATCGCCACCGAGCGCGAGTTAGATGGCTACCGCACCGTCTTTAACACCGGTGCAGATGCTGGGCAGACCGTCTTTCACGCTCATTTACATCTGCTGGGCGGGCGTGGGCTCGCTTGGCCACCCGGTTAAAAGTAGTATCAGCGATATATGGAACGCACTTTAATAACCGTCCCACCAGCGATTCCGATGGTCTCACTCATCGGAGCAAACGATGCCAATCTACGCGCGATCGAAGCGGCCTTTCCGAGCGTTAACATCACAGTTCGCAGCAACGAGATAACTCTGCGCGGACCACACATTGATTGTCTTGCAATTGAAAAGTTGTTTTCTGAGATGACGCTAGTCATTCGCTCTGGTCAATCTTTAACAGTTGACGCCGTTGCGCGCAGTATCGCGATGCTCGGCCAAGAACCTGCGGAAAGTCCAGCCGAAGTCTTATCACTAAATATTGTCTCTAACCGCGGTCGCACCATCAGACCAAAGACGGCAAATCAGAAACACTACGTTGATGCGATCGAAGATAACACCATCACCTTTGGAATTGGCCCTGCCGGTACAGGTAAGACTTATCTTGCAATGGCCAAGGCAGTTGCTGCGCTGCAAGCCAAGAAGGTAAATCGCATTGTGCTTACGCGCCCAGCTGTTGAAGCGGGCGAAAGTTTAGGTTTTCTACCTGGCACCTTGAGCGAGAAGATCGATCCATATCTACGCCCACTCTTTGATGCGCTACATGACATGATCGATGTTGATTCGATTCCGCGCTTGATTCAGACCGGAGTTATTGAGGTTGCACCGCTTGCTTACATGCGCGGCCGTACCTTAAATGATTCATTTATCATCTTGGATGAAGCACAGAACACGACACCTGAGCAGATGAAGATGTTCTTAACCCGCTTAGGTTTTGGTTCGAAGATGGTTGTTACCGGCGATGTGACACAGATCGATCTACCAAATGGAGCAAAGTCAGGGCTTCGCATAATCACCGATATCTTGCAAGGTATCGATGACATCGCATTTATGGAGCTAACTGCAGAGGATGTGGTTCGCCACCGTTTGATCGGCGATATCGTCAAGGCTTACGAGAAATTTGATGCGGCAAAATCTGCACCTCGTAATATCCGAAACTCCTAATTCAAGTTAACTTATGACTATAGAAATCACTAATAAATCTGGCGAACTCGTGCCCGCAGATCAAGTGCGTACCTTGCTTGATCACAGCCTGGTGCAGTTGAAACTTAACCCAGAATGCGAAGTTAACTTGGTTTTTGTCGATGAAAACGAGATGACTGAATTACATATTAAATGGATGGATGAACCTGGTCCTACCGATGTACTTTCTTTTCCCATGGATATGCCGGCAGCGGCAGGCGATGCGGTTACGCTCGGAGATATTGTGATTGCACCAACTGTGGCAGCGCGCCAAGCAGCAACCGCCGGACACTCTGCCGAACATGAGATCTATATCTTGGCCGCGCACGGCTTACTACATATTTTGGGATATGACCATGCCAATAAGGAAGATGAAAAAGTTATGTTCGCCCTACAAGAAGATCTAGTTAAGAAGTGGCAGGCAAGTGCATGACTATCGCAAATATCAGCGCCATTGTTGCCCTAATTGCATTTGCGGGCTTTTTAGCCGCATCTGAATCAGCGCTGACTTCAATTTCGCGCGTCTTAATCGAAGAGCTCGAA
>CAZKNQ010000183.1:0-2173 GCA_964554225.1 uncultured Candidatus Planktophila sp. | reverse complement strand
CTTTATAGCGCTGAATTGGTTCTTTCCACTTCTTGCCGGCCTTCTTCAAATCTGCAGTGACTTTCTTCATCTCATCATCAGAGTATGTGTAGATGTACTCGCCCTTTTTGCCGCCGCCGCCCATTAGCTCGATGCGGTGAAGTGGTGGAATTGCAGCAAAGACGCGACCGTCATCGATCATCGGTTTCATGTAGCGATAGAGAAGTGTGAGAAGCAAGCAACGAATATGTGCACCGTCAACGTCAGCATCTGACATCAAGATGATGCGACCGTAGCGCGCATCCGATAATTCGAATGATTTTCCAGAACCAGCGCCGATTACCTGAATGATTGATGCGCATTCTGAGTTATCGAGCATCTGTGAAAGCGATGCTTTTTGTACGTTAAGGATCTTGCCGCGAATCGGCAGGATCGCTTGGAATTCCGAGTTACGCGCTGCCTTGGTTGTACCGAGTGCAGAGTCACCTTCTACGATCAAGAGTTCGGTGCGGGTTACATCTTCAGAGCGGCAATCAGAGAGTTTAGTTGGAAGCGCTGAGGATTCGAGTGCATTCTTGCGGCGCTGTAAATCTTTGTGAGTTCGTGCAGAAATACGAGTGCGCGATGCAGCCGCGACCTTTTCCATAATTAGGCGGCCATTGGCCTTATCGATTCGACGAGTGGTGTTAAAGAATTCCTTTAACTTATCTGCCACAACTGCAGAAACGATTCGAGTTGCAGCGGCGGTTCCGAGGACTTCTTTGGTCTGTCCTTCAAACTGTGGCTCAGACATGCGCACTGTGATGACGGCGGTAAGGCCTTCCATGATGTCATCTTTAATTACATCGGCTTCGTTCTTCTTCAAAGTTCCGCTGGCACGTAGCGCTTCGTTAAATGCCTTGGTGATGGCGCGGTCGAAACCTTGAACGTGGGTTCCACCTTTTGGAGTCGAGATGATGTTCACGAAAGATTGAATGGTGGCATCAAAACCATTGCCCCACTTCATTGCGATATCAACTTCCATATCGCGTTCTACTTCAGTTGAAACCATGTGGCCTTTATCGTCAAGGACCGGAACAGTCTCTTGATAATGACCAGTGCCGTAGATGCGGATTACTTCACCGACTGGTTGATCAGGTTGTAAGAATTCACAGAACTCGGAGATTCCGCCCTTGTGGTAGAAAGTTTGAGTTGTTGCAGCTTTGGTGCGATTGTCATTAACAATCAGCGTTAAGCCAGGAACTAAGAAAGAGGTTTGGCGAGCACGTGCGTAGATCTCTTCGATATCAAGGGATGCTTCCTTAAGAAATATCTGACGATCTGCCCACCATTTGATTCGAGTACCCGTAACTTTTGCCGAAACTTTTCCGATTGTGCGAAGTCCAGATTGCGGCGTGAACTCTGCCTTTGGACCTTCACCTTCGAAGACACCAGCAACGCCGCGCTTAAATGACATCCAGTAAATCTTGCCATTGCGATCTACTTCAGCATCAAGGCGTTCAGCAAGCGCGTTTACAACTGAAGCGCCAACGCCGTGCAGACCACCGGATGCAGCATAAGAACCGCCACCGAACTTTCCGCCAGCGTGCAATTTTGTGAGAACAACCTCGACGCCTGTTAAACCAGTCTTAGGTTCTTTATCTACTGGAATACCACGGCCATCATCGTGTACTTCAACCGAGCCATCTGCCTCTAAATTAATTTCAATCTTCTTGCAGTGACCAGCAAGTGATTCATCTACTGAGTTATCGATAATTTCCCAGAGGCAATGCATGAGCCCGCGTGAATCGGTGGAACCGATATACATACCTGGGCGTTTGCGAACTGCGTCAAGACCTTCAAGTACTGCAAGGTCTTTGGCGGTATAGGAATCTTCGGCGTCGCCTAAAGCGGTGAGATCGAGTTGATCTCCATCATTTTTAGAATTCTTGGCGGCCACGGAAGGCAAGGTTATAGGCGTAGTTGCAAAGTTCTTGCGCTAACGCGCCGAAATAGTCTCAAATATTGGTAAATCCCCCAGATATGGGGTGGCTCTGTGGATTGCAACACAAAAGTAACAATTATCTTCTGGTTATTTCCTGCGGGGAATAAAGAGACATGGTTTGATGTTCCATACGAAGTACCACTTCCCACCTAAATGAACGGAGAGCGCGATGACCGAGCAAGTAATCCTCGAATCCACACCTCTTAATGC
>CAZKNQ010000182.1:0-2263 GCA_964554225.1 uncultured Candidatus Planktophila sp. | reverse complement strand
AGCGTTGAAGACTCGGTGCGCACAACGATTAACACTGCCGGAAAGACAGTTTTCTACTCTGGCCTCACAGTTCTAGTAACACTTAGCGCGCTCTTATTCTTTCCTTTAGATTTTCTTAAATCATTTGGCTATGCCGGCGTAAGCGTTGTTACCTTGGCAGTTCTTGGTGCGTTAATTCCGCTACCTGCAATCATGGCGCTGCTTGGACACAAGATTGATAAAGGCGCTGTACGAAAAGGTGGAATAACTCCAAAAGAAGATGGTCGTTGGGCGCACACGGCGCGCAATGTCATGAAGCGACCAGTGCCTGTTGTGATTGGTTCACTTCTTCTGCTCGGAGTTATGGCCGCGCCAATTACAAATATTGCATTTGCGCAAGTAGATTCTCGCGTTCTGCCAGCGAGTGATCCTGCAGCTATCGGATCTGCCAAGATCACTGAACGATTTAGCGGCTTTGAAGGTAGTCCAATTGAAGTTGTGATCCCTAATGGAGTAGGTAGAGAAGGTGAAGTAAATACTTTCCTATCAAAGGTTGCTAAAGTCGAAGGAATCGCACGCGTTGGTGTAATTGAAACTTACGGAAGTGATTTACGTATTCAAGTTATTCCTGGCCAATCTTCTCGAACCATGGATGCTGAAAGGTTAATTAAAGAGATTCGTGCATTGGATAAACCAGCGGGCACGCTCATCGGTGGTGCAGCTGCGGATTTCACCGATTCGCAAAGTGGAATATCCCGAACTTTGCCGCTGGCACTTGGTTGGATCGCATTCTGGGTAATGATCTTAATATTTATCTTTACCGGTTCAATCATCTTGCCGATTAAAGCGGTACTGCTGAATGCTCTATCGCTAACTGCAACTCTTGGCGCAGTAACTTGGATATTTATCGACGGTAATCTCAAATGGCTAGTTGGAGATTTCACGGTTACTGGCACCTTAGATTCGGGTACCGTAATTTTGGTTGCCGTTGTTGTATTTGGACTTTCTATGGATTACGAACTCTTTCTGCTCTCGCGCATTCGCGAAGAACATATGGCCGGCAAGAGTAATATCGAATCTGTAGCAACAGGGCTGCAACGTTCTGCACGAATCATCACTGCAGCAGCGCTCCTTCTTGCAGTCGTCTTTGCTGCATTTATGACAAGTGGCGTTACATCGATCAAGATGTTGGGCTTTGGAGTTTCACTTGCTGTACTGCTAGATGCCACGCTGATTCGCGCCTTATTAGTTCCAGCGTTGATGAGACTCTTTGGTGAGACCAACTGGTGGGCGCCAAAGCCGCTGCGCCGCTTCACCATGACCCACTAGGAATGACGCACTAATTTCTATCTATTACCGCTAACGCGTACCCTTACGCCATGGATCTCATCGCAAATCTGCAATGCGCAGACCAACCAGGCATTGTCCATGCGATGACAACTGCGGTCCTTAACTGCGGTGGCAACATCATTGAAAATCAGCAGTTCACAGATCACACAACAAATACCTTTGTGATGCGCACTCGCTTTGAAACCTCACAAGGCCTGGCAGCTGCAGAGAAGAGCCTGGGCGAAGGTTTAGGAAAATTCTCACCAGCGCTGCACATTCGTGAAACCGCCAAGAAGCCACGCGCGCTCGTTATGGTTACTAAAGAGAGCCACTGTCTGCGCGATTTAATGTATCTCCTCGAACTCGGTGAACTTCCAATTGAGATCCCACTAGTTGTTTCAAACCGTGAAGATCTAAAGCAGTTAGTTGAATCTCATGAAATTCCATTTATGTATCTACCAGTTGATGCTTCAAATAAGGCTGCTCAAGAGAAAACCTTGCTGGCAAAAGTTGCAGAGTTAAAAATTGATTTCGTAGTTCTAGCGCGTTACATGCAAGTTCTTTCTAACGATTTCTGCGCCGCACTTCCGGGCAAGATCATCAATATTCATCACTCATTCTTACCCGGCTTTAAGGGTGCTAAGCCTTATCACCAAGCACATGAACGCGGTGTAAAAATAATTGGTGCCACTGCACACTTTGTAACTGCTGATTTAGATGAAGGTCCAATCATTGAACAAGATGTTGCTCATGTAACTCATTCATCTTCTCCTGAAGAGTTAATTGCACTTGGTCGCGACATCGAACGACGCGTACTTGCTAAAGCGGTAAAGCTTTATGCGGAAGATCGCATCTTCATAGTTGGACATCGCACGGTAATTTTTAGTTAATTTATTTATAGAATTTGGTGTCCCCGGCGGGAGTTGAACCTGCGACCTACCGCTTAGGAGGCGGT
>CAZKNQ010000181.1:0-2268 GCA_964554225.1 uncultured Candidatus Planktophila sp. | reverse complement strand
ACGCTCCCGCTGGCGGAGAGTCTTACGATCAAGCAGGGATCCGAGTGGAAGAAGCGCTTGAAAAGGTTGCTGCCGAGTACCCGGGTCAGCGAGTCGTCGTAGTAACTCACAACGGTGTCATTAAATTAGCGGCACAGATCGTAACCGGTGCACCCACCGAAGCGGTCTTTCATATAGATGCGGCACCTTGTTCAATAACATCAATATCTATTTGGCCATCAGATGGTCTGCGCGCTCTGCGTAGCCTTAACGAGACAGGACACTTTCGCTCATGATTAGCTCAACTGAATGGCTTTTAACTGTTGGAGTTCTTGCCGCTGTAATCGTCTTTGACCTGGCGCTAGCGATTATTCGCCGCAACAAGGAGACCACCACGAAAGAAGCGCTCTCTTGGACGCTATTTTATATTGCTGCAGCGATCGCCTTTGGTTTGCTATTGCCACGTTGGGCATCAGAACAGCTACGAACAGAGTTCTTTGCTGGTTGGCTAACCGAGTACGCACTATCAGTAGATAACATCTTCGTCTTTATTATTTTGATTTCAACGCTCAAGGTTAAGAAAGAATCTCAACAATTAGTTCTTCTCTTCGGAATTCTGGTTGCAATTGTTCTGCGCGTAATCCTGATTTTCGCCGGCGTTGCCCTGGTGTCACGCTTCACCTCCGCGTTCTATGTCTTTGGAGCCTTCCTAATTTTCACTGCCTGGAAGTTAATCAACGAAAAAGAAGAAGTTGAGGAAGATGAAGGAAAGTTGATCACCTTCTTACGTAACCGCGGACTCAGCACCTTCGCTATCGCGCTAATCGCTCTGGGCGTTACTGATCTTGTCTTTGCGCTTGATTCAATTCCAGCAATCCTAGGTTTAACAACAAGCAGTTACGTTGTAATCACCGCCAATATCTTTGCGCTAATGGGGCTGCGCCAGCTCTACTTTTTGTTGCAGGGTGCGATGGATCGCTTGGTTCATCTCGGTCGTGGACTCTCATTTATCCTGGCATTTATCGGAACTAAGATGATCTTGCATGCACTTCATGAGAATGGAGTACATGTTCCAGAAGTTTCGCTCGAAGTGAGCCTGACAGTAATTGTTACAACTCTTGCCATAACAACGCTTACAAGTCTCTACGCCACAAGAAGTAAAGAATAATCAGCCAAGTAATTCGCCACCTAAAGCGATATTTTCATTCTCAGCAATCTTCTTAGCGATTTTCTGCGCCAGATCTAAATCTTCAAGTCCATCGGCAATGGGATCTGAATCCTGCTTTCCGGTTTTAACTAAGTGGTAGAACGCTTCAAGTTCGCTCTCAAAGGAGGGCTTGTAGGACTCAAATTTATTTGCCTGGTGATCAATGCCTTGTCGATAAGTTGAAATAAGTTGAGTTGGCACACGTAAAATATATGGACTTGGGAAAATAATATGGTGGCCTTCTTCGCCGCTTACCCAACGGATTTCTTCTTGGTACATCGGGTATTGATCTAAATAGAACCAGCGCACAGTCACTCGCACACCATCAGCAGTACGACCGAAAATTATGATCGAATCGCTTGCTGATCCTTGTGGCCAGCGGTCGACGTGATCAACTTCAGTTATATGAATATCAAGCGCGCGAAGCACAGAGAATTCGTGGATAACGCTGCCAAGAACCATTTCTGAGTAAAGGTTTCCAAATGATGCAGCACCTGCTTTGCCTAGCGCCTGTTCTTGGACCGCATTACGAGAGTTTTTAAATAATTCAATTAAATCTGCGGAGGGCTTTGGCATATTTAGCGACTCTTCGGAAGTCACCAATTGACTATCTCCGCTGGGATGTAAAACCAAAACATCAACTGTACGTGGTCGAGATTTAATCGCTTTTTTCGCTTGTAGAACCGCAGGGTCAAAAGTCTTCATGTAGCCAATCATGAGTTGCGCGCCTGACTCAGATTTAGCCTTCTCAATTGCCTTAATTTCTGCACGAGTGTAAGCAAGAGGTTTTTCACAAAATACCGTCTTGCCGGCTCTTAGAGCTAACTCCACGACTTCGGCATGAGAGCCGGAATTCAAAATTAAAACAGCATCAATTTCATTTGCGGAAATCATCTCTTTAGGATCTGAATAGCAAATATCGTGAGCGATACCGAAGCGATCGGCTAGTGCGTGAGCGGCGCTGATATTCAAATCTGCCAAAGCGACAATCTCATAAAGGTCTGAACGGCGTGTGAGAATCGGTAAGTGAACAGAAGATGCAACCGAACCGGTTCCCACTATTCCAACTTTGATCGCGCTCA
>CAZKNQ010000180.1:0-2280 GCA_964554225.1 uncultured Candidatus Planktophila sp. | reverse complement strand
TCACAACACCCCAACGCTCGATATCTTAAAGCCGATCGCAGATCCAGTTTCAAAGTTGCAGATCGATACTTTGCGCAATAACGCTAAGGAATTTGGAATTCGCATCCACTCTTTAGGAGATGCCGATCAAGGTGTCGTGCACGTAGTTGGGCCACAGCTCGGCATCACGCAACCAGGCATGACCATTGTCTGCGGAGATTCACACACCTCAACTCACGGCGCCTTCGGTGCGATTGCATTTGGAATTGGTACATCTGAAGTAGAACATGTACTCGCAACGCAGACGCTTCCATCAAGTCGCCCCAAGACGATGGCGATAAATGTTGAAGGAACCCTTAAGCCAGGTGTCACTGCTAAAGACATCATTTTGGCGATTATTGCTCAAATTGGTACGGGCGGGGGACAGGGCTACATCATTGAATATCGCGGTTCTGCGATTCGTGAACTTTCTATGGAAGGGCGCATGACCGTTTGTAATATGTCTATCGAAGCAGGTGCCCGCGCAGGCTTGATTGCTCCAGATCAGAAAACCTTTGATTACATAAAGGGAAAGCCACACGCACCCGAAGATTTCGAAACAGCTCAGAAGTATTGGGAAACTCTCTTTACTGATAGCGATGCTAAATTCGATATGGAGATAACACTCGATGGCAACACACTTGAACCATTTGTAACTTGGGGAACTAACCCAGGACAGGGGCTGCCGTTAAATGCATCAGTGCCAAATCCTGCAGATATCAAAGATTCTGAAGAACGCGGCGCTGCAGAACGCGCACTTGAGTACATGGGCCTAACGGCAGGAACACCACTTAAAAAGATAGCCATTGACACTGTTTTCTTAGGCTCTTGCACCAACGGTCGCATTGAAGATCTGCGCGCTGCAGCATCGGTAATTGAAGGCAAGAAGATTGCGCCGAAAGTACGTATGTTGGTTGTGCCTGGTTCAGAGCGAGTACGTCAGCAAGCGATGAAAGAAGGCCTAGATAAGGTCTTTCTAGATTTCGGTGCCGAATGGCGTAACGCGGGTTGTTCCATGTGCCTTGGAATGAACCCAGATCAACTTTCAGTTGGCGAGCGTTCTGCTTCAACATCAAACCGCAACTTTGAAGGTCGCCAAGGTAAAGGTGGACGCACACACTTAGTAAGTCCACTTGTTGCAGCAGCTACCGCAATCCGCGGCACGCTCTCATCTCCGGCAGATTTGTAGAAAGGGCTATGGCAATGGAGAAATTTATTAAGCACACAGGTACAGCGATTCCGCTACGTCGTAGCAATGTCGATACCGATCAGATCATTCCTGCCGTATACCTAAAACGCGTTACTCGTAGCGGCTTTGAAGATGGACTCTTTGCTGCTTGGCGCAATGACCCTGAGTTCGTTCTTAACCAACCGCAATATAAGAGCGGAACTATCTTGGTTGCTGGCCCTGAATTTGGCACTGGTTCATCGCGCGAGCATGCGGTTTGGGCGCTACAGAACTACGGTTTCAAAGTTGTTATCTCTAGCCGATTCGCCGATATTTTCCGCGGTAACTCACTTAAAGGCGGGCTGCTAACCGTGATCCTGCCGCAGGAGGCGGTAGAGGCGATCTGGACAACAATTGAAAACGATCCAACTACTTCAATCACAGTTGACCTAGAAACTCGCACTGTTTCTTACGGATCAACAACGGTTGCCTTCGAACTCGATGATTACACCCGTTGGCGTTTGATGGAGGGCCTTGACGACATTGGTTTGACCTTAAAGCACACCGATGCGATCGATGCCTTCGAGGCAAAGCGCCCTTCTTATAAGCCAAAAACACTTCCAATTCGTATTTAGGAAAGTTAAAAAGAGTTTTTACCTTTAATTTGAGCGTGAAAACCAGCGTAAAACGCTCACTTCGTAGACGGGGTGAGCGTTTTTCATTCAACCCTCAACTTGTAAATGAGAGTTTTTTACGCATAAAAAGTGCATTTTTTTGAAAATATTAAATCGCGACACGCCCGCGTTAATATCGCTATCACCCTCTCAAAAGGTTTAAGTTTTAGCCACAAGTTAAGCGAACGCTTAATTTACGCTTATATCTAAGGGGATTTAGATGAATAAGGCCCAGTTCATTGCCGCGTTGGCCCCACACTTCAACGACAGCAAGAAGGAAGCAGCACACGCTGTAGAAATCATTTTCGACACAATTACACGCACCATGTCAAAGGGTGAAGATGTAATGATCAATGATTTCGGCAAGTTCAAGAAGGTTGATCGCAAGGCTCGTATGGGACGTAACCCATTCACAGGCGA
>CAZKNQ010000179.1:0-2281 GCA_964554225.1 uncultured Candidatus Planktophila sp. | reverse complement strand
ATACTTCACTTGTTGCCTCGGTAATGATTCGCTCACCCTCGCGGCGCGCTGCTTGTGCAATAGCTGTCGCTTCGCGGCGTTTCTCATCAAAGATTGCCTGCGCTTCACGTTCTACCGAAGATAGACGTTCTGCTGCTTCCGCTTCCGCTGCAGTTATGTATTTTCGGCCGCGGGCTTCAGCACCAGATAAAATTGTGCGCGCTTTAGTTTCAGCGCTTTCGATGGCATCTTTTGCTTGACGGGTTGCTTCTAGAACTACGCGTTCTGACGATGCATAGGCTTTCGACTCGCGTGCTTGCGCTGACTTGATCATCGACATCGCAGTTTCGGTTGCAAGAATTTCAAACTCTTCCTTGCTTAAGGAAGTGATATCGCGACGTGAGCGAAGGTCGTTTAGTTGTGATTCGAGTTCGCGGATGCGATCTACTGAACTCGGAGCAGTGCTTTCACTCTCTCTAAATCCAACCCAATTAAGGAACGAGTTTTTCTCAGCCATGTGCCTAGATTAGGGCAAAGGGTGGAAAGTTTAAAAGTGGGGTGATTTAGTCGCGGTATATCGCGAAGGAGACGGCGAGGTACTGCGAGACCCAAGCGGCGAGCACGAATATATGGAAAAGCTCATGGAAACCAAAGTACTTTGCTGCTCTGCCCGGGCGCTTTAGCGCATAGAAGATCGCGCCAATTGAATAGAGCAATCCACCGATGATTATTGGAAGCAGAACCCAGAGGCCACCTTCTTTATAGAGCTGCGGCGTATAGATAACTGCAACCCAGCCCAGCAGCAGATAATTAGCAACATATAACCAACGTGGCGCACCCACCCAGAAAATTCGCAGCGCAACGCCTAATAGCGCGCCGACCCAGACAACACTTAGCAAGATTATTTGATCGTTTCCTTCAAGGAGCGTTACTGCAAAGGGTGTGTAAGAGCCGGCTATAAGTAAATTTATATTTGCATGGTCCCAACGGCGCCAAATCTTTTTCTTGGCGGGTGACCAAGGTACGCGATGATAAATAGCGGAAACGCTAAATAGCATAATCGCGGTAATTGAATAGAGAGCAACTGCAAATTTAAGTGAATTCTTACTTAATATAAATAGAACAAGCGAAGCGATAATCACCACGGGAGTAGCAGCTAAGTGAAACCAGCCTCGTAACTTTGGTGGAGTTATTGCAGCTAACTTCTCGCGTTCGCTGGCTTCTTTACTCATGTACGAACCCTACGCTTTGCGGACCAGTTTTAGGTCACGCACGGATTTTACGGAGAGTGCGGCGAGTGCTGCGGTCAAAGTTAACGCGCCAGTGATGCAGAGCATCACACTTACTCCAAATTGCTCCGCCAGTGGACCAGCAACTGCAATACCTACAGGAGATAAAGCAAAGGATCCGAAAGCGTCATAAGCCACAACACGTGAGTAAGACTCTTCTGGTACATGCGATTGCAATGATGTATTCCATACAACTGTAAAGATATCCACTGCAACTCCAGCACAAAACGCACAAATTAGTGAGATCCACAGCGGCGTGCTGAGCGCCAGCGAGAAATCCCAAATTGCAGTTGCTGAAATAATCAGCATGGCAAAGAGGAGTGGGCGACCAAAGTGAACTTTTAGAGAAATTAAACTCCCAAAAAGCATGCCTGTCGTAAGGGCAGCGAGGTTAAATGACCAGAATTGCGGACCATTATCAAACTTTGAGAAATTCAAGGGGCCTAAAATCTGCAATAAAGATTCATATGACCCGTTAATTAAGGCAAATGCCACAACAACCGTTACAACCCAGGATCGCGAGATAAATTCGCGCCAACCTGATTTGAGGTCATGAAAAATGGTATTCACATTTTCACGCACGATCGTTGGTAGATCAAGATTCCAAACAATTGTCCCAGCGATGAAGAAAGAAATGGCATCCACCAAGAGCGCCCAACCAGAACCAAATGCTGTCACTAAAATTCCACCTAGAAGCGCACCTGCTACATAACCGATATTTGTTGTTAGCGCGATCACTGCGTTGCCGTGTTGCAACTTCTCTTTCGGTAAAACTTCTGGCAAGACACCCGACATTGCTGGCCACCAGAGCGCATTTAAAATTCCAAATAGAGCGCCCATCAAAGCCAATAAGAAAACACTCGAGTGGTTCACAATTAAGGAAATTGCACTTATTGCAGCGAACCCACTGCCAATAATGTCGGCGCCACCGACAATTCGATTACGCTTAAATCGATCGCCAATGACTCCACCGAATAACATCAGAGCAATCATCGGAAACATTCGCGCTGCCA
>CAZKNQ010000178.1:0-2291 GCA_964554225.1 uncultured Candidatus Planktophila sp. | reverse complement strand
TTCTCCATCGCACTTTTCATCGCTTCAATTTCTGTTGCCAGCTTTGAATCTGCCATTGCGTTATCACGTTCGGATTTATATAAATCGCGTTCGGCGCGCACTGATGCAAACTCGGCAGCAGAGACGCCACTATTTGAGGTGCGCCTGCTTGCGATGAAATAACCGAGAACCAGCCCGATAACGAGTGTAAGAATGGCCACTAGCGTGCTTGACATGGGCCTATCGTGGCAGGAAGGGCTGACAATGGCGCGTAGGCTCTACTCCTTATGAGCCTGTCAATTGGAATCGTCGGACTGCCAAACGTTGGAAAGTCCACCCTCTTTAATGCGCTCACCAAAAATAACGTTCTCGCCGCTAACTATCCCTTCGCCACTATTGAGCCAAATGTCGGTGTTGTAGGCGTGCCAGATGAGCGCTTAGCCAAACTTGCTGAGATCTTTGGATCAGAAAAGATTCTGCCGGCTGCCCTTTCTTTCGTAGATATCGCCGGCATCGTTAAGGGCGCATCTGAAGGTGCCGGCCTTGGAAATAAATTCTTGGCCAACATCCGCGAAACCGATGCGATCTGTCAGGTAATCCGCGTCTTCAACGATGGCGATGTTGTGCACGTTGATGGGCGTATTGACCCGGGCAGCGATATGGAAACGATTAATACAGAACTAGCGCTGGCTGATTTACAGACAATTGAGAAGGCGCTGCCCCGTCTTGAAAAAGAGGCGCGTACCAATAAAGAGATTGCCCCAGTTGTAGACGCGGTTAAGAAAGCAGAAGCACATCTACAAAGCGGAAAGCCACTTTCATCATCGGGTCTTGATCTCGAACTTCTGCGCGACCTTCACTTGTTAACTGCTAAGCCATTCTTATATGTATTTAACGTTGATGCCGCAGAACTTAACGATGGTGATCTTCGTAAAAAGTTGGCTGATCTTGTGGCTCCTGCCGAAGCCATCTTTCTTGATGCTAAAACGGAAGCAGAGCTGGCTGAACTAAGCGATGAAGATGCTCTTGAACTTCTGCAATCAATCGGATTGAAAGAGCCAGGACTTGCAACACTGGCTCGCGTTGGATTTAGCGTTCTAGGACTACAGACTTATTTAACTGCTGGGCCAAAAGAAGCGCGTGCTTGGACAATTCATAAAGGTGACACCGCACCCATGGCTGCTGGCGTAATCCATACCGATTTCCAAAAAGGTTTTATCAAAGCCGAAATAGTTAGCTTTGATGATCTGATTGCCGCGGGATCAATGGCTGAAGCTAAAGCTAAAGGCAAGGTCCGTATGGAAGGCAAGGAATATGTTATGGCCGATGGTGATGTTGTGGAGTTTAGATTTAACGTCTAAATTTTTTGAAGAAATTTTGAGGAAATTAAGCGCCGGTGTAGTGCTTAGCAATTTCACCAAGTGATTTATCAATAATCTCTAAACCAAGTTTCGCATCTGCCTCAGAGATATTGCATGGTGGGCATAAGTGAATGCGGTTGAAGTTATTAAATGGCATTAGCCCGTTCTTCTTACAGGCCGCCACTAATTCATTCATCGCCGGACTTGAAGCGCCATATGGTGCAAGTGGTGCCCGTGTTGCGCGATCTGTAACTAGATCAACGCCCCAGAAGACGCCAACGCCGCGAATATCGCCGATTAACTTATGTTTCTTCGCCATTTCATGAAGCCCAGGACCAAGAAGCTTTTCACCGATGCTTGCTGCGTTCTCAACCATCTTTTCTTCCTTCATCACTTGAATCGTTGCAACCGCAGTTGCAGTAGCAAGTGGGTGGCCCATGTAAGTAAGTCCACCAGGAAAAACAGTTTCATCAAAGGTCTTTGCGATATCGCCGCTGATGATTACTCCACCGAGTGGGATGTAACCCGATGTAACGCCCTTAGCGAAGGTAATTAGATCTGGAGTTGCCGCTGAGTGCTGGAATCCAAACCATTTACCGGTGCGACCAAAGCCAGCCATAACTTCATCTGCAATCCAAAGAATCTTGTACTTATCGCAGAGTGCACGAACGCCTTCTAGATAACCCTTTGGCGGAACCAGTACGCCAGCTGTTCCCGGAATTGATTCGATCAAAATTGCCGCAATGGTGTGTGGACCTTCAAAGATGATGGTCTGCTCAAGATGCTCTAATGCGCGCGCACATTCTTGCGCTTCATCAGTAGCCCAAAATGATGTGCGGTAAAGGTAAGGACCCCAGAAGTGAACATGCCCAAAAGCAAATTCATTTGGGAAACGACGTGGGTCGCCAGTTGCATTAATTGCAGCGCCTGTATTGCCGTAATAAGAACGGT
>CAZKNQ010000177.1:0-2299 GCA_964554225.1 uncultured Candidatus Planktophila sp. | reverse complement strand
CGGTTTGTTTCGCCAACCATTGAGATCGCATAGATAACAAATGATGGGAAGAGAACAAGCCCGTACCACCAGGTGCTCTGTTGTGCGGCAACGATTGATGATGTGGACATTGATCCGGAGTAGATAAAGACTGAAACTAGTGAGAGGCCCATCGCAATTTCATAAGAAACAACCTGCGCGCTTGAGCGAAGTCCACCGAGCAGCGGATAAGTCGAACCTGATGACCAACCCGCGAGAACAATTCCGTAGACACCAACTGATGCAGTGGCAAGAACATAGAGAACGCCAACTGGTAGATCGGTTAACTGCATAACTGTTTCTTCACCGAAGAAGTTAACTGGACCAGTCATTGGCATAACCGCAAAGGCCATAAATGCTGCGGTGGTGCTGATTACTGGAGCGATAACAAAAACAACCTTGTCGGCAGCTGCTGGAATCAAATCTTCTTTTAGCGCAAGCTTTACGCCATCTGCAAGAGCCTGAATTAAGCCGAATTTTCCAACTCGGTTAGGGCCAAGGCGCATCTGCATACGAGCAACGATGCGACGTTCGCCCCATACAGACATGATCGTCAAAACCACACAAACCGCAAAGACAATAACTGCCTTAAGGGTGATGATCCAACCTGGATCATCTAGCAACAACTGGGCGTTATTCATGCCTTCACCACCGATACAACATCGCCGTGAACAGCATTTAATGAGATCAAGGTTTGTGTGCCGAATGAGTTGCGTGGCACCCAAACAGCATCATCGTGAATATCTTCAACTAGCGCAGGAAGTGAAATTGATCCGTGTGAGTTAGAGACTCGCAAGATATCGCCATCTTTAACGCCCATTGTTTCAGCGCGCTTTGGAGAGATAACTGCAACGGATTTACGTGCAGTGCCAGCCAAGTTTGCTTCGCCCTTTTGCAAAGTGCCAAGATCTAACAAGCGACGCCATGAAGTAAGTAGCGCTTCATTTCCAGAAATCTTATTCGCACCCGCTGCTGAAACTGCTGCGAAGTTGGCACGTGCGCCATCCCATTTACCGAGTGATGAAATTTCGCGCGCTGCTTGGGTAACTGTGCCGAGCATGATTGATTCGCCCATTTCATCAGCAATTGCCGACAAGATGCGAAGATCAGAACGATTTAGTGAATCTGCAACTGCGGCATCGAAAGCACGTGCGCGGCCTTCCCAGTTAAGGAATGAGCCAGATTTTTCAGTAACTGCAGCAACTGGCAGAACTACATCAGCCACATTTGTAACTGCAGAGTGTGCAATCTCGAGTGAGATAACAAATGACTTGGAAAGAGCGGCAAGTGCGGCTGCGCTATTTGGCATATCTTGTGGATCAACGCCGCCGACAACAACTGCATCAAGTGAGCCGTTGCCTAGGCTTTCAATAATTTCAGAGGTTGTGCGACCAACGTTCGCTGGAATTGTTGGAACTCCCCAAACAGTTGCGATATCTACGCGCGCCGCAGCATCAGCAACTGGGCGGCCACCTGGAAGAAGCGTGCCGATTGCGCCGGCTTCAAGTGCACCGCGTTCGCCTGCGCGACGTGGAATCCAGGCAAGCTTTGCGCCACTCTTTTCCGCAAGCACAGAGACTGCAGAAAGCAGACCAGCTGTTTCAGCGGCGCGTTCGCCAACCAAGAGAACCGACTTACTAGTTAGAGAAAGTGCAGAAAGTGCAGCGACTTCGGCACCTGGTGCGACCTTAATAAATTCAGCCTTTAGCTTTTCAACTCCGATTGAAAGTTTGGTTGCAACTGCGCTGACCTTTAGCGCACGCTTGCGAACCTGCTTGTTGATGCGAAGAAAGACGATTGGTGATTCTTCCTCTGGTTCAAAACCAATGAGAACCACATGATCTGCAATATCGATATCGCGGTAGGTAGTTGCTGAGCCAACAACCTTTGCGCCAAGGAAATCGCGTTCTTCATCAGATGAAACGCGCGCACGGAAATCAATATCGTTTGTGCCAAGTGCAATTCGTGCAAACTTGCTGTAACCGTAAGCATCTTCTGCAGTTGCGCGTCCACCAACTAGGACAGCGGCGCGCTTGCCCTTAAGACCTGCTGCAGCTGCCGCAATTGCCTCTGGCCATGATGCAGGAGCAAGAACACCATCAGCGCCACGAACCATTGGAGTTGTTAGACGATCTACTTCAGTTACATACTTAAATGCCCAGCGACCTTTATCGCAGTTCCATTCTTCGTTAACTGCAGCATCATCACCAGCAAGGCGACGCAGAGTCTTTCCGCGACGAACATCGGTGCGCATATCGCAACCTGATGCGCAGTGTTCGCA
>CAZKNQ010000176.1:0-2305 GCA_964554225.1 uncultured Candidatus Planktophila sp. | reverse complement strand
TGGTTGGTGGCGCAGGTCGCCATAACACCGAGATGATGCAGCAAGTACCCGGCTTATTTATGAAAGATGGCGCTGAAGCGGTAAATGTTTGTTCACTTCAAGACGGTCGCACTTTCGTATTTAAAGTAAGCGATGGATCACTTCGCGCATTCCGCACGATCGTGCATGCCTGCTTAAATGAATATGGAATCGATACACCGCTAACCCCTGAAAAAGTCATGGGCGGCCCGCGTGTAATCGGCACTATTCGCGCTGCAATTTAACCGCTCGTACTCTTGCAATTCCTTCGCTCGGCATACTGACGTATCCTTCGGTTATGCAACGCCGAGTAGCCATGTTGATGGTTCACACCTGTCCGCTAGAACAAGCGGGTATTGGTGATGCCGGCGGCATGAATATTTATGTTGCTGAAAGCGCAGCACGTATGGCGGCGCAAGGTGTGGAAGTAGATATCTTCACTCGCCGTGATCACTTAGATCTTCCAGCAGTTGTTGAACTTTCCCCTGGTGTAAGTGTGCACCACTTAGATGCTGGACACGATCTACATCTAACTAAAGAACAGGTACCACAGTATTTTCCTGCACTTAGCGCCGAACTTGAGAAAGAACTCTCTAAAGAACGTAAATACGATTTAATCCATTCGCATTACTGGTTATCTGGAAAAGTTGCTATGCCAGTGGCAAAAAACTTGAAACTGCCCTTAGTGCACACGATGCATACCATGGCACGTGTTAAGAATTTGAACCTTGCTGAAGGCGAGACTCCAGAGCCAATGATCCGCGTGCAGGGTGAAACACAGATCGTCGCTGCAGCAAATGCGCTCACCGCGAACACAGATGCGGAAGCGGCGAGTTTGGTATCTCTCTATGACGCTTGCCCTGACACGGTTCACGTTGTTACGCCCGGAGTTGATCTATATAACTTCACAACAGGTGCTGGTCGATTGGCTGCTCGTAAAGTTATCGGCATAGAAGCAGATGCTCATGTAATCACTTTTGTCGGTCGTATTCAGCCACATAAAGGCCCTGAACTATTGATCCGCGCAACATCTGAGATGCTTTCGCATTCACCACATCTTCGTCCAAAGCTTCGCGTCTACATCGTTGGTGGGGCATCTGGTGCCAACGGCAGCGAAGTAGAACGATTAATTGAACTTGTAACCTGGCTGGGAATAAATGACGTTGTTAAATTCAATCCGCCGGTGCCACGTGCTGAACTTGCTAACTGGTATCGCGCTGCTGATTTGGTCTGCGTTCCAAGTTACTCTGAAAGTTTTGGGCTAGTTGCACTTGAAGCACAAGCATGCGGCACACCTGTTGTGGCAACTGCTGTCGGTGGACTTCGTACCGCGGTTGCCGACGGTATCTCTGGCGTACTTGTAGATGGCCACGATCCGCGTGCCTGGTCTTCTGTTTTAGCGCGCTTGCTGCAAGAACCACAGCGTCGCGTACTGCTTTCAATGGGCGCAATTGAACATGCATCACACTTCGGTTGGGATGCTACCGCCCGCGGCACCCTAGATATTTACGATCAAGTTATTTCAGATGCAGCCCGCTCTGCCAAATCGATCGGTTAATAGTGGCTGCTATTGATCCACGGATTGTGATTGAAGAGTTTCTAGATTCCCATGATCTCGAGTTTGAGCAGAAAGATTCCAATACTTTTCTAATTACTTTACCTGGTGAGAAAAAGTTACAGACCCACTGTGCGTTAATAGTTGGTGATCATTCGCTAAGCATTAACGCTTTTGTGATTCGTCGGCCTGATGAGAACGAGGCGGCAGTTCATGCCTGGTGCATGGCCAAGAACGCAGCGATGTACGGAATTGCATTTGCCACAAACGAGCTTGGTGATATTTTCTTAGTTGGGCGTTTACCACTCGGTGCAGTCACTGATCGCGAGATTGATCGTTTAGTTGGCGCAGTGCTGCAATATTCAGATTCATCATTTAATCCGTTACTCGAACTCGGTTTTGCCAACGCGATTCGCCGTGAATGGGCTTGGCGGGTCAGTCGCGGTGAATCACTGGCTAATCTCGACGCCTTTAAGCACCTGATTTAAATATTTGCGCGCAACATGGCAAGATAAGCGCCATGTCGAACTACGAATTAATCCTGCTACGCCACGGTGAATCCGAATGGAACGCCAAGAATCTCTTCACCGGTTGGGTAGATGTTCGTTTATCTGCAGCCGGCGAAGCCGAAGCAGCCCGTGGCGGAAAGCTATTGGCAGAGCGCAACCTTCTGCCAGATGTAGTTCACACATCTCTTCTTCGCCGTGCAATCCATACATCACAGCTCGCACT
>CAZKNQ010000175.1:0-2308 GCA_964554225.1 uncultured Candidatus Planktophila sp. | reverse complement strand
GATAAAGTCTTAGTTTCAGAATGGTTAGAAGGAACACCACTTTCTAAGATCATCGCCGAAGGCACACAAGAACAACGCAATAACGCTGGAATGCGTCTGGCTCGTTTCCACTTCACCGCACCTGAGCGCGCAGGTTTATTGCACGCAGATCCACATCCTGGAAATTTCCGTTTACTTGCGGATGGTCGCATTGGAGTTTTGGATTTCGGTGCTTGCAATCGTCTGCCAAATGGCTTCCCAGAACCATTTAAGAATCTTTTAAAGCATGCACTAGATGATGATGCGCAGGCGCTATATGACGGATTTAAGAAAGATGGATTTATCTTGCCTGAGGTCGATGTCGATCCGAAGCTAGTACTTGAATTCTTGGTTCCACTCGTCGAACCGCTGCGCACCGAAACTTTTAAATATTCACGCGAATGGTTGCGCGATCAGAGCGCCCGCGTAGGCGATCCGCGCAATCCAACTGCAAAGATCGGTTTCCAACTTAATCTGCCTGCCGAGTACGTTTTAATTCACCGCGTTACTTTGGGAACAACCGGAATCTTCTGCCAGTTAGAGGCAGAAGGAAATTTCCGCGATGAAGCGCTCTCTTGGTTCCCCGAAATCGCACCAGCCAACGCTTAATTAACGAGCTAGCTTGCGAACCATCTTCCAGTGATACAAATAAACTGGAATTGTGACAACTAGAGTTACTACCGAACTAGTGATTCCTCTGATTGCGCTGCGGCGGTTCTGATCAATATTGGCTTCTTTGATAACTTCGGGATCGACTTTTGAACCATTCTGAACTGCATATGGATCTATATATCCGTAATCAGGAACGATTAAATCTAAGCCACGATTAATCAAATTAATTACTGTGAAGAGGCAGACCAGCAAGGTAATTAGACTCACCGCGTACAAATAAAGGGATCGCCAGTCAACGCCTTGATGTGCGACTTCTTCCTTAACCGCGGACTTCTTAGCCACGTTCTTTTTCGCTGAAGTTTTCTTCGCTGTAGTTGCCATAATTCGAGGGTACTCGCAATAACGCTAGATAGAAACTACCCAGCGCTTAAATGGCGCATCCGCAAATTCATAAATAACTGCTGGGGTGCGCTTATAAATTGCGCAGAAATCTTTACCGCCTTTAAAGCGCATCGTCCCGAGCATAATTAAAAATGGGAAGCCCGTGCCAGGTGCGCGAACCCCACGTAGATGTTCCTTCGTCCAGGGGTTTGGTACTTCGGTCTTTGAGATCAACTGGGTACTTGAAACGGAGATATCGCCGTGAAGTGCGCCGATTTTCTCCAACCAAGAAAGTTGCAGCGTTAACACGCCATCTTTCTCAATTACCTTGGCCATCAAATCCCCCCATTAATTAAATTCAAACTGGCTAAGCGCAGGAGTCATGATCGCTCTGCACAATGCAAAATGGATGTCCTGCTAGATCTAAAAAGATACGGAAGCGATGGGGTTTTGGCTGAAACTCAGCCTTAACCGCGCCAATTTCGAGTAACTGCTTTTCTGCAATATCTAAATCTTTTGCGTGAAAATCTATATGTGCCTGCTGTGGCAGACCACCGGTTGGCCAAGTCGGTCTCTGGTAATTTTCAATTTTCTGAAAAGCCATTGCAGTAAACCCGGCTTCATCAATCAGCTCTAGCCAAGTGACATCTGCTGGTGGAAAATCTCCCAGTGGCTCCACTGGCCAACCAGTTATCTTTGAATAGAAATCGGCCAATTCAATTGGGTTATCGCAATCAAGTGCGGTGTATGCGAGATGTGCAATGGCCATGCGCTAATTCTCGCATGACCATTGCACGTGACGGATCCTTCTCGACAGTACGAATTAAACGAACGCTGCAATACGTGGCGGACGTCCCGCACGACGCTTGCGTTCGATAATTACGCCATCTTCGATTAGCTGTCCGCCCCAAACACCACATGGTTCTTGGCGAGACAACGCTCCGTCTAAACACTTATTGCGCACGGGGCATCCACCGCAGAGCGCTTTCGCTTGCGCGATGCCCTCATCGCTTTCCGAGAAGAAGAGCTCGGGATCAGCGTTATGGCATGGCAAGGTAAAGGCGATCGCCGAGTCATACGTACCGGTTACGTCATAGAGACCGATCTTCTCGCCTGTTTCTGCCCAGCCTGGTACCTGTAGTTCGCTGTAGAGAACGCTCATCGTTCTCACCCACTTTCTTCTCTCTCGTTTTCTTTCTCTGGATTGGTTTGGTTTTCTTTTTCTTTGGATTTGATTTGGGGAATAAAAAAAGGCCTTCAACTCCTTTGTGGAGTTTCAGGCCTTGGGTTGGGCTCG
>CAZKNQ010000174.1:0-2325 GCA_964554225.1 uncultured Candidatus Planktophila sp. | reverse complement strand
CACGTGCTTCAGCTCCGACCTGATCAACCCCTGGTAGCTGAGAGAGAAAGTTCTTCAGGGAACCTTCTGAGCCATCAACAATTCCGTAAAAACTCATGAGAGGAAATCCTTAAGTGGTTGTCGCAACTGATCAAGTAAATCGTTGGCTGATTGCGCATCCTTAGTAATTACCTCGATGTAGCACTTCATCTTGGCTTCGGTTCCGCTCGGACGGATGATGATACGAATTCCGCCATCTAGCCAGATTCGCAGACCATCAGTCGGTGGCAGACCATCTTTAGGGGCAGCTAAATCATCGATTGAAGATACAGATCGCCCAGCAATTTCTGCAGGCGGGTTCTTGCGTAACCCAGCGAGCAGGTCTGCAATACGAGTCATATCGCTAACTCGAATTGATATCTGCTCTGTTCCGTGGAAACCATGACGATTCCAAACTTCATTTAACAGATCAACGAGCGTCTTTCCTTGTGCGTTTAAATCGGTAGCAATTTGCGCCAAGAAGAGCGCCGCTGAAATTCCATCTTTATCGTTTACCGTAGAGGAATCGACGGCATAGCCGATCGCTTCTTCATATCCAAAGGCGAGGTCTTCGATCTTTGCTAGCCATTTAAAACCAGTTAATACCTCTTTAAAATCGATTACATAGTGTGCGGCAATTTTGCCAAGCGCAGATGAAGAGACGATTGAATTTCCGAAAGTTCCAGTGCGTTTTTCGGTGGCAAACGAACGCGCGATCCACTCGCCAAAAATCACGCCTAACTCATCACCGCGCAACATGCGCCATCCGCCGTTTGGATCATTTACTGCAGCTGCGCAACGATCGGCATCGGGATCGTTTGCAATAACCAAATCAGCGCCGACTTCACGCGCTTTTGCGAGCGCTAAATCAATCGCACCTGGTTCTTCTGGGTTGGGAAAGGCGACAGTTGGAAAACCTGGATCTGGTTGGGATTGCTCTGAAACCAAAATCAACTTTGGGAACCCGGCTTCGGCAAAAGCTTTCTCGAGAGTTTCTGTTCCGACCCCGTGCATCGCGGTGTAAACAATCTTTAGCGATCCCGGACGTGGCGCTAGCTCTGCGGTACGCGCAATGTATTTATCAACAACAGCATCGTCCAAGACGGTCCATTTAGAACCTCTTGTCTGTCCCGCCAAACTCTTTATCGCATCAATCTTTTTGGCGATGAAGCCATCAGTTGGGCTAATGATTTGTGAGGCTGCGTAGTCGATTCCATCTGCAGTTGGTCCTATGTAAACCTTGTAACCGTTATCTTGCGGAGGATTGTGGCTTGCAGTAACCATGACACCAACATCGCATTTGAGATCAAGCGTGGCAAAAGCCAACACTGGAGTCGGTAGCGGCCGTGGCAGAACAAAGACTTCAAATCCTGCGCCAGAGAATATCTCCGCCGACTCTTGGGTGAAATCTTCTGATCCGTATCGCGCATCTCGCCCAATTACCACGCGCGTCATTCCGCGTTCTTTCATATAGGCGACTAAACCTGCAGCGGTACGTCCCACAACTGCGCGGTTCATACATGATGGGCCAGGACCGATTGGTCCGCGCAAGCCTGCAGTTCCAAATTGTAGAAAACCTGCGAAGTACTTATTTAAAGTTGCTTCGTCGCCATCTGCGACAAGTCTTGTTAACTCGGCAGCGGTCTTGGGATCTGGATCATCAGCTATCCAGGCTTGGACTTCGGCCAATAGCTGAGCGTTCATAGCCTTAGCCTAACTGGATTAAGCGAAGTTGTGAATTGCGATTTAGAGCGCGAAGTTAGGCTTCAAGAATGTCGCACAGAACTGTGCCACTTGAAACTGTCTCACCGATTACCGCCTTGAGGTTTGCCACCTTGCCGGATTTATGAGCGATTAGTGGTTGTTCCATCTTCATTGCCTCGAGCACAATAATTAAATCTCCGGCTTCGACTATCGTGCCTTCTGCAACTGCAATTTTTACAACAGTTCCTTGCATCGGACTGGTTAGTCCAGTGCCGCTTGCGCCACCAACCTTTGATTGCTTAGCGCGATGGCGCTTTACAACAGGTTCGGGGGTGTGGAGTTTTACTTCAAAGCGCTTGCCATTTACTTCTGCAACTAGATGTTCGGCAGCAATCTTTGTTGTAACCGGTGGAGGAGTAATAGAAAATGCTGGGATATCGTTCTTAAATTCATTTTCAATATAACTTGTATAGACCTTAAAGTTTTCGGTATATGAAGGATCTTCCAATATCGCACGGTGGAATGGAATTGCGGTTGCCAGTCCATCAACTTCAAATTCAGCTAGTGCGCGACGAGCGCGTTCAATCGCTTGCTTGCGAGTAG
>CAZKNQ010000173.1:0-2354 GCA_964554225.1 uncultured Candidatus Planktophila sp. | reverse complement strand
CAGCTCCAAAGCGTCGCAAGAAGGCAGCAGCTAAGAAGGCAGCTCCAAAGCGTCGTCGTAAGAAGGCAGCAGCTAAGAAGGCAGCTCCAAAGCGTCGCAAGAAGGCAGCAGCTAAGAAGGCAGCTCCAAAGCGTCGTCGTAAGAAGGCAGCAGCTCCAGCAGCAGCTCCAAAGAAGCGCCGTCGCAAGAAGGCAGCAGCTAAGTAATTCATTACTTAATAAAAAACCCGCCACTTTATGTGGCGGGTTTTTTATTTCACTTTTTTAATTATTTATCTTCAATTATTTATCTTTCAGATCTTTTCTAAGTGAATCTGAAACTCGCTCAAAAATTTCTGCAAGAACTGCCTGATCTGCCTTTGATAGATGATCAACAAAACGCGAGCGCACACTATCTACATGGTCCGGGGCGGCAGCAACGATCGCCTTCCAACCTTTTGCGGTCATCACCGCAAAATATCCGCGTTTATCAATAGGGCAAGCCTCACGCTTTACCCAGCCGGCCTTCTCCATAACCTTCATCCGGTGAGAAAGGCGCGAGCGCGATAACATCGCAACGTCGGCAAGTTCTGCCATACGCATCCGGCGCTCTGGGGCATCACTTAACTGGGCCAAGATCTCGTAATCGGCCATCGAAAGTTCATGGTGGGCCAGGTCTAAATCCAGGGCTTCGAGCAATCGGCGGCTAGCCACGATATAGCGGCGCCAAGCCTTCATTTCAGCAGCGTTGAGCCAGCGTGGTGAGGTAGCGTTTTGCCGTGCCATTTGGCAATCATACTTTAATTACCGCAAAGTTGAACTTTCAACTACTTATTGGAACGTTCTTAGAACAAAGGAAGCCATGACTAAGCAGCTACGCAGTGGGATCGATCCTTCACATATCGATAAAACTTTTCGCCCCCAAGATGATCTCTATCGATACTTCAATGGCCGCTGGCTCAAGGAACACGAGATCCCCCAAGATCGCTCCTCCGATGGCATTACCTACCAACTCTATTTAGAGGCTGAAGCTCAGGTTCGCGAAATCATCGAGACTGCAAAAGGTGAAGGCGACGCCCAGAAGATTCGCGATTTATATGACTGCTTCCTCGACACCGATGCAATCGCCAAAGCTGGCATCACTCCCCTGCTTGATGATCTCGCCGCAATCGATCGCATCGAAACTCGCGATCAATTTATTAAGACGATGGCTGATCTAGAAATGCGCGGGCTAGGTGGCGCATTTGGCCTTGGAATTTATGGCGATGCCATGAACTCGGAGATGAATATTGTTTATCTAGGACAAGGTGGTCTATCGCTACCGGATGAGGCTTACTACCGCGAAGAACAATATGAAGAAATTCGCCAAGCCTTTAAAGTCCACGTCGCCAAAATGTTTGCGCTGGCCAAGATTGAAAATGGTGCAGATTTAGCGGAAAAAATTTATGCCCTAGAAGCCCAAATTGCATCCCACCACTTTGATCAGGTTAAAGATCGCGATGTTGAACTCACCTATAACAAGATGACCTATAAAGAGCTCTGCGCCCTTGCCCCACACTTTGATTGGGCGACCTGGCTTGAATATAGCCAGATTCCAAAAGCGGCTTTTGATGAGCTAGTTGTGCAGCAACCACCATTTTTTGCTGGCTTATCTAGCATCCTAGAAAACTTTGATCCTGCCCCATGGAAGGCGTGGATGAAGTGGCAGTTAATTTCAGGAGCTGCGGCGTACTTGCCTGATGAATTTGTAAATCAGAACTTTGATTTCTACGCCAAGACTTTATCTGGCACACCTGAAATTCGCGTTCGCTGGAAGCGCGCAATTTCCTTTGTAGAAGGCGCACTTGGCGAAGCCATTGGCCGCATCTATGTACAGCGCCATTTCCCAGAGGCCGCCAAAACCGCGATGCTCGAACTAGTTGATAACTTGATCGAGGCCTACCGCATCAGCATTAACGAACTTTCCTGGATGAGCCCAGAAACCAAAGCCAAGGCTCTAGATAAATTAAGTAAATTCACTCCAAAGATCGGCTATCCCGATAAGTGGCGCGATTATTCGGCGCTAACAATTACCCGCGATGACCTCTTTGGAAATATCGGCCGCATCACCAAGTTCGCCCGCGATATCGAATTAGCCAAGATCGGCAAGCCAGTTGATAAGACCGAATGGCTGATGACCCCGCAGACCGTTAACGCTTACTACCACCCGATCCAGAACGAGATAGTCTTTCCGGCCGCGATCTTGCAGCCACCGTTCTTTGATCTAGAGGCCGATATCGCAGCCAATTACGGCGGAATCGGTGCGGTTATTGGCCATGAAATCGGCCATGGCTTTGATGACCAAGGTTCTAAATTCGATGGCGATGGAAACATGAT
>CAZKNQ010000172.1:0-2369 GCA_964554225.1 uncultured Candidatus Planktophila sp. | reverse complement strand
TCTCAAATGGTTTTTGAGGTTCACCATCGCGGCTTTGTCGCGCACCAGATGACCGGTTTTGATCGTACTCAAAGTGCCGAAGTATTAGAAATGGCCAGAGACTTAACGCCCGTAGTCGTTATTGCAATAGGAAAACAAGATGCGCCAGAAAAACTTGAAGGTCCGGCAGCAGAGCGAGAATTAGCTCCGCGGGTTCGTAAAGAACTTTCCGAGTTGGTTATTGCAGGACTTCCAAAGTAAAGCGTTTAGAACTGCGAACGGATCTCCCAAAGATCTTTAAAGACTGGATTGAATAAAGTACTTGCTAAGTATTTAACTCCGTCAGAACCGCCAGTACCAGCCTTATGTCCAATTGTTCTTTCGACCATCTTTACATGGCGATAACGCCATTCTTGTAAACCTTCATCGATATCAACTAAGCGCTCACAAACCATCGCGGATTCAGGATCGCTGCGATGAACTTCAAGAAGCGCCTCGAGAACACGTGGATCTGATTGGTAATGCGTGCCCTTATCGCGATCCAAAATCTCTGTAGGAATTTTGTGGCCACGTTTAGCAAGGTAGGCAAGAGTTGAATCCCAAATCGAATTACGAGAGGAAATTTCACGGATCTCTTCCTGGACATCTAAAGGTAGGTGCGAAGCCATCTTTGAATCCCTACGACCAAGTAGAGCTTCAACTTTTCTAAATTGCGCAGATTGGAAACCACTTGATGAGGACAGGTAACCACGGAAGGCATTGAACTGTAGGGGAGTCATCGTCTCTAAAATATCTACCTGCGTAACGCAGACCTTTAAAATTGTGCGAATACGACCAAGAAGTGCAAGTGATCGATGGGTATCGCCTGCCTGCAGTGACATTGATGCGGCGTTAAATTCGTGAATAAGTTGCTTAAACCAGAGTTCATAACTCTGATGAATGATGATGAATAGCATCTCATCATGTTCTGGTTCATCAGATTGGGCAGCTTTAGATAGTGGCCTCTGCAGCTTTAATAACTCATCAACCGCAAGGTATGAAGTGTAAGTAAGCGCTGAATCAAAATCTTGATCGCTCATGTAACACGTGAATCTGTAGTTTTAATCTTCTCGTATTGACGAGAGGCAACCAGGTCCCTGATTCGTGCAAAGCCATCCCAAACTTCAACATAAGAAGTTGGTAGCGGTGCAATCGCCAGGCGAATTGAATCAGGAGTACGGTAATCAGGAATTACATCTGCAAATTCGCGCAAGGCAACACATATTCTTGCTGCATCTGGATGGCCCAAAGAAATATGTCCACCGCGTTCTTGTGGATCACGTGAAGTAAGTAAAGTAAATCCGAGATCTGCTAACCATGCGTCGTAGAGCTTAATCATCATCTCAGTGCCGATCGCTGCTTTCTCAGAGATAGCACCGATGCCTGCATCTTCAATCATCGTGAATGCGCTCTTAATGCAACGTAATCCAATTAGCGATGGGCTGGCGATTTGGAAACCACGGATACCTTCGGCTTTTTCAAAGACCGGTCCCATCGCAAATTGATCTCCTTGCGAGAACCAACCTTGAATTGGAACCTGCAGCTCGGCTTGTACTTTTTTATTTACATATAGCCAAGCTGGTGCGCCAGGGCCAGAGTTTCCGTATTTGTAAGTACAACCAACAGCTATGTCGACGCCGTTCTTATCGAAATCCATCTCGATTGCACCAACGGCATGGCTGGCATCCCACAACATGAAAGCGCCATATTTACGAACTAAATCTGTCAAAGATTTAATGTCATTTCGTGCACCTGAGCGGTACTGGATTACCTCAAGTGTTACGAGAGCAACATCATCACTTAGATATGGTTCGAGAATTTCGGCGGTGATTCGTTCGTTCTCGGCTTTTCCTGGAGTTTCATTATCAATAATGATTAAATTCAAGCCGAGTTGTTTGGCAATTCCATCAAGGATGTAACGATCAGTCGGAAAGTTGGCCGCATCAGTGATGATGGTTTTACGCCCAGGGCGCGCATTAATTGCAGCTAAAGCTAATTGATAGAAGTTCACTGAAGTTGTGTCGCAGGCTAACACTTGTCCGGCGGCAGCGCCTAATGTCGCGCGGCCGATGAGATCACCGGTTGGTTGTGCTTCATCAACCCAGTGCCCCCAACCAGTTACTACTTCTGGTCCCCACTCATCTTTCATAAACGAATTGACCGCTTCAATTGTCGAAATAGGCAAGCGACCGAGTGAATTGCCATCCAGGTAACAGATATTTGGATCACTAATCACAAATTGTGAGCGGAAACGCGCCAAAGGGTCGCGTTCATCTAGATCGAGAGCGAATTGGCGGTCGGTGACGTTCATAGTTGAAAGGTACGCTCTCCCATCGTGGCGCGCAATCTTG
>CAZKNQ010000171.1:0-2371 GCA_964554225.1 uncultured Candidatus Planktophila sp. | reverse complement strand
TTTGCCATTCTTATGCCTCCCGGAAAGGAAAACCGAGCAACTTCAAGAGTGCGCGGCCTTCTTCGTCATTCTTTGCTGTGGTTACAACAGTGATATCCATACCGCGTGGGCGATCGACCTTATCTTGTTCGATTTCTGGGAATACAACTTGTTCGGTTAGACCGAATGTGTAGTTGCCCTTGCCATCGAATTGCTTAGGTGAAAGTCCACGGAAGTCGCGGATACGTGGAAGTGAGATTGAGAGCAAGCGATCAGCGAACTCCCACATACGATCTCCACGCAGGGTGACGTGTGCACCAATTGGCATACCTTCACGCAACTTGAACTGCGCGATTGATTTGCGTGACTTGGTTACTTGTGGCTTCTGGCCGGTGATGATTGCTAAATCGCGGACTGCGCCTTCGATTAGCTTTGAATCACGAGCAGCTTCGCCAACACCCATATTTACAACGATCTTTACGAGCGTTGGAACCTGCATTGGATTTTTATATCCAAATTGAGCAGTAAGTGCGCCAGCGATTTCGCTACGGTAACGAGCCTTTAGACGAACATCAGTCGTTGTTGACATTAGATGTCCTTTCCGGTGCGACGTGAGATGCGAACATTTTTGCCTTCTTCATCTTTACGAACACCAAGACGAGTTGCCTTGCCATCGCCATCGACGATCATGACATTTGAAATATGGATTGACGCTTCAGCAGTAACGATTCCGCCGACCTTGACGCCACGTTCTGTTGTTGATTCTTTGGTGTGGCGCTGTACGCGGTTAACACCTTCAACAAGAATGCGGTTCTTATCAACGTCGAGAACCTTGCCTGTAACGCCCTTGTTCTTGCCAGCGATTACGAGCACTGTGTCATCTTTCTTGATCTTCGCCATGGTTAGAGCACCTCCGGAGCGAGTGAAATGATCTTCATGAACTTCTTGTCGCGAAGTTCGCGAGCAACTGGTCCGAAGATACGAGTTCCGCGAGGTTCGCCATCTGCTTTAAGGATGACTGCTGCGTTCTCGTCAAACTTGATGTAAGAACCGTCTGGACGACGACGTTCTTTAACTGTACGAACGATGACAGCCTTTACGACTTCACCCTTCTTTACTTGTCCGCCAGGAATTGCATCCTTAACAGAACAGACGATGATGTCTCCGATACCGGCGTAGCGACGGGAAGAGCCACCGAGAACACGAATACAGAGAAGCTCTTTGGCTCCTGTGTTATCCGCGACGCGTAGGCGCGATTCTTGTTGAATCATTTTTTATCCTGCCCCTTACTTAGCTTTCTCGATGATTGAAACTAGACGCCAGCGCTTAGTCGATGAGATTGGTCGTGTTTCCATGATCAAAACGCGATCTCCAGTACCAGCGCTATTGGTCTCGTCGTGAGCCTTTAGCTTTGTTGAACGAGACATAACCTTTGAGTACATACCGTGCTTTACGCGGTTTGATACTTCAACGGTGATCGTCTTATCCATCTTGTCTGAAATGACAATGCCTTCACGTGTCTTGCGATCTGCGCGATTTTCGGTAGTCATTAGGCAGCGCCTCCGATTCCTAGTTCGCGTTCGCGGATAATTGTGTAAAGACGTGCGATCTCCTTGCGGACTGCTCCGAGGCGACCATGAGATTCGAGCTGACCAGTAGCAGCCTGGAAGCGCAAGTTAAAGAGTTCCTCTTTAGCCTCACGTACCTTTGATGCTAATTCGTCATCGGTTAATTGGCGTAGTTCTTCATTAACGTTAGCCACTTTATGCCTCCTCACGCTTTACTACACGACACTTCATTGGAAGCTTATGAATTGCAAGACGCATAGCCTCAGTTGCAATCGCTTCTGTTACTCCAGAAATTTCAAACATGATGCGACCTGGCTTCACGTTTGCAATCCACCATTCAGGTGAACCTTTACCGGAACCCATACGAGTTTCAGCAGGCTTCTTTGTGAGTGGGCGATCTGGATAAATATTGATCCAAACCTTTCCACCACGCTTGATATAGCGAGTCATCGCAATACGAGCAGCTTCGATCTGACGGTTGGTTACGTATGCAGGCTCAAGAGCTTGGATACCGAAGTCACCGAATGCAACAGCTGTTCCACCCTTTGAAGCACCTGATCTAGATGGGTGGTGCTGCTTACGGTGCTTGACCTTACGAGGAATTAACATTTACGCCTCGCCTCCTTCAGTTGCTGGTGCTGCTTCTACTTGAGCCACATCTACGTGAGAAGTTGTAACTTCAGCACGTGGTGCACGTGGTGTGCGAGGTCCGCGACGTTCTGGCTTTGGAGCGCGTGCTTCAGCAAGCGCCTTTTCAGCGCGCTCTGCGCGTGAACCAATAACTTCGCCCTTGTAGATCCAGACCTTTACACCCAAGCGACCGA
>CAZKNQ010000170.1:0-2374 GCA_964554225.1 uncultured Candidatus Planktophila sp. | reverse complement strand
ACATCTGCAATAACAATCAGCGGAATTCCAAAGGCATCACAGGTGCGCACAAAGCGCGCCGCTTTCTCGCCAGCTGCTGAATCTAGAACTCCACCGATATGCGCTGGATTATTTGCAATAACTCCAACGCTGCGCCCGCCAAAGCGACCCAGCACGGTTGTCATATTTTCAGCCCAGACTGGAAGCAGCTCTAACTTTTCGCCATCTTTATCCAAGATTGCATCAATTAGCGGATGCACTTCGTAACTGCGCTGTGAAACTGGTGGAACAAAAACAGAAAGATCCAGATCTTCTAAATCGGTATCCATATGTCCTTGATTGGCAAAGAGTGCAGTTACGTCTCGAATTCCATCAAAGGCTTCTTGCTCAGTAGATGCGATTACATGTGCAACGCCACTATTTTTACTGTGTGCTTCGGGGCCGCCCAGCGATGCCATATCTACATCTTCACCGGTCACAGATTTAACAACGTCTGGGCCAGTAACAAAGATTCTTCCTTCAGGTGCGAGCACAACTATGTCGGTAAGCGCAGGTCCATATGCACCGCCACCTGCAGTTGGTCCTAGAACAAGTGATAGTTGTGGGATTCGACCACTTGCCAAAATCATTGCTTGAAAGACTTCGCCGAATGCATCAAGAGATAAAACACCATCACTTAAACGCGCACCACCTGAGTGCCAGATTCCGATAATCGGTAACTGCTTAGCCATCGCCTCTATATAAGCTTCGACAATAACTTTTGAGCCAGCAACTCCAAGAGCACCGCTTTTAATTGTGGCATCGGAGGCAAAGACAACAACACGATTTCCTTTAATTGCGCCAGTTGCTGCGATCATTCCGCAATCGGTGCGCTCAACAAGAAGTGAATCTGTTCCGGGATCTAGCAGGCGCTGGATACGCAGCAGCGGATCACGCGGATCAACTTCCTGGTGAACCATAACTTTGAGTTTATAGAGTTGCGAAAGCCAATACAACGTTGTGGCCGCCGAAACCGAAGGAATCGTTGAGCGCAGCGATTTGTCCGGCAGGTAATGAGCGTGGATTGTCACGAACCACATCGATAGTTACCGCAGGATCTAACTTTTCGATATTAATGGTTGGGGGAGCAAGACGTTCTTGCAGTGCTTTAACTATGAATACAGATTCAATTGCACCTGCGCCACCAAGTAAATGTCCGGTCATTGATTTTGTTGCAGAAACCGCAACGTGATCTGCGTCCTTGCCCAGTGCTAAGCGCAAGGCATTTGCTTCAGCGACATCGCCTGCTGGAGTTGAGGTTGCGTGAGCGTTTAAGTGAACAATATCTTTTGTAGAGAGATTGGCATCTTTAAGTGCAAATTTAATTGCACGTTGTACACCTGAACCATCTGGGTCAGGTGCTGCAATGTGATAACCATCTGAGGAAAGCCCTTGGCCAACTAATTCGCAGTAAATTTTGGCGCCACGCGCTTTAGCGTGCTCGTACTCTTCAAGAACTAATATTCCACCGCCTTCACCGAGTACAAAACCATCACGGTCAGCATCATAAGGTCGTGATGCGCGCTCGGGCGCATCGTTGCGAGTAGAAAGCGCCTTCATCGCAGCAAAGCCAGCCATCGGAAGTTGGTGTATTGCTGCCTCAACGCCGCCGCTAACAATTACATCGGCGCGATTCGAGCGAATCATTTCTAGTGCATACCCAATTGCTTCAGCGCCAGATGCGCATGCACTTACCGGTGTGTGGACTCCAGCTCGAGCTTGCAGTTCTAGGCCAACGTTTGCAGCAGGTCCATTAGGCATCAACATCGGAACGGTATGTGGGCTGACGCCACGCGCACCCTTCTCTTTCAAAACATCGAATTGATCGAGCAGGGTAATAACGCCACCAATGCCGGATGCAATTACGACGCCGAGTCTTTCCTTATCAACATCTGGCGCACCTGCATCTTTCCAGGCTTCACGGGATGCAACTAGAGCAAATTGTTCTGAACGATCAAGGCGGCGCATTTCTACTCGCTCCATTTGATCGGCAGGTTCTTTAGCAACCCGCGCTGCGAAGTGCACAGGTAAGAGCTCGCGCCAATCTTCAGTTAGAAGACGGACTCCGCTCTTTCCGGCGATTAGTGCAGACCAAGTCGATGCAACATCTCCACCCAATGGAGTAGTTGCACCAAGACCTGTGACGACTACGCGACGCTGAGACATTTAAATAGTTTATACGGCTGCGCTAACGATGAAGTTAACTGCATCTCCTACTGTTGCAAGATCAGTTACCTTCTCATCAGGAATCTTCACGCCAAAGCGCTCTTCGCAGGCAACGACAACTTCGACCATGCTGAGTGAATCTACTTCTAGGTCGTCAGTGAAGTTCTTATCGAGTTCGATTGATGCAGCT
>CAZKNQ010000169.1:0-2386 GCA_964554225.1 uncultured Candidatus Planktophila sp. | reverse complement strand
GTACTCCTAGGTAAGCCTCAATAACGCGAGGGTCGTTTTGTACTTCCGCTGGTGAACCATCAGCGATCTTGGTTCCAAAATCGAGAACCGCCACACGATCTGAAATTCCCATGATCAGCGACATGTCGTGCTCAATCAACAGAACTGTGTAGCCAGCGTCGCGAACTCGCTTGATCGTAGCCGCGAGTTCTACTTTTTCCTGTGGGTTAAAGCCCGCTGCTGGCTCATCGAGTAAGAGAAGCTTTGGTGATGTTCCCATTGCGCGTGCGATTTCTAGACGACGTTGCACACCATAAGGAAGGTTCTTTGCCAAGCGATCTGAATACTCATCGATTCCGATGAATTCGAGAATTTCATGCGCCTTCGCGCGATTTGCCGTTTCTTCGCGACGAGCACGAGGTGTTCCAAAGAGTGAACCAAGTAACCCGCTCTTCTTATGTACATCCGTTGCGGTGATCACATTTTCCAGAGTTGTCATATCTCCGAACAAGCGAATGTTCTGGAAAGTACGAGCTACTCCAAGACCGGTAATTTGGAAGCGCTTGCGCCCAATTAAGTTGTGGCCATCAAAGTTAATTGATCCTGAGGTCGCTTGGTATACACCAGTGATGACGTTGAAAACAGTTGTCTTGCCAGCGCCATTAGGACCAATAAGAGCAAGAATTTCGCCCTCTTTAACTTCTAGATTTACTTCATTAAGCGCTGTTACTCCACCGAACTTCATGGTGAGGTTTTCGAGTTTAAGTAAAGTCTTTGACATTAGGATTTAGCCCCTTTCTTTACCAAAGCCTTCTCGCGCTTTTTGCGAGGCAAGAGACCATCTGGACGGAAGTTCATAACAACAATTAGAACTAAACCAAAGACGAGCAAACGAGCATCAGAGATAAAGCGAATACGATCTGGCAAATAACCAAGAATTGCACCGCCGACAATCACACCCCAGATATTTCCAATTCCACCGAATACAACACAGGCTAGAATCAGAATTGATACGTTAAGGGTAAACATTTCAGGTGCAACGAATAAGTTTTTAGATCCATAAAGAACTCCGGCGGCACCACCAACGGCTGCTCCCAAGGTGAATGACCACATTTTGTATTTAAATGTTGGAACTCCCATGAGCTCTGCGGCATCTTCATCCTGGCGAATCGCCTCCCATGCACGACCTGGACGGCGAACTGATAAACGGCGGATCATCCAGATAGTAAGGAGGATCATCGCCAAGACGACCCAGAAGAAGCCCTTCTGATCATCAAGTCTAAATTTAAGTGGCCCCAGATCTGGAGGCATTGGAATACCTGAGATGCCGTTAGGGCCATTTGTCCAAGAAACATTTAGGGCAACGATGCGAATGATTTCACCGAAACCTAAAGTTACGATCGCAAGGTAATCACCGCGCAAGCGCAGGGTTGGGATTCCAAGTAAAACACCAGCAAACATCGCAAGACCGATACCAATCGGCATGATCTCCCAAGTATTCAAACCGGTGTTGATTCCAAGGAAGCCCATTGTGTAGGCCCCGATCGCAAAGAATGCAACGTAACCGAGATCGAGCATCCCCGACTTGCCGACCACAATATTTAAGCCGAGCGACATAAGCACGAAGATTGCTACTGGGTAAACGAGCACCGCGTCGTATGCGGCAATTGGTGTGGCCAAGAAGCCAGCACCTGCGAAAGGTAGCAAGGAGACAAGTCCAATTGTCACCATCACAATAGCTACACGAACTGGCCGACCACTTCGTTCCCAAACATCGGCGCCGAAGTCGCGGAGGTTAAAGTTTTTCATTAATTTCACCTTAAGCCCTTGTCTGGGTGACGGCTTCTCCGAATAAGCCGGATGTCTTAAAGAGAAGTACGAGTACGAGTACGATAAAAATTGTCACTGATTTCCATTGGGTGCCAAGGATCGATGCGGCGTAAACCTCGGCCAGACCCAGGGCTATTCCACCGAAGAATGCGCCACGGATATTTCCAATTCCGCCGAGAACTGCCGCCGTGAATGCGGCAAGGCCCATTGTGAAACCAATATTAAATTTGGTGTATTCGAAGACCGTTACGTAGAAGAAGGCGGCTGCTCCAGTTGCTAGGCCACCAACCAAGAAGGTCACGGTAATAACGCGGTTTAAGTTAATACCCATCAACTTAGCGGCATCTTCATTCATGGAAACGGCGCGGATCGCTTTACCCATACGAGAGAGTTTCACGAAGCGCTCGAGGATAATAAAGATCGCACCTGCAGCCAGAATTGTCATTAAAGTGTCAAGGCGGATTTGCGCGCCCCATACTTCAGTCAAGATAATTTTTTCAAGAACTCGTGGTGAGCCAACGGGGCGAGATGCGGTCAAAATTCTCATGATTTCGGAGAGCACCATGGACATACCGAT
>CAZKNQ010000168.1:0-2419 GCA_964554225.1 uncultured Candidatus Planktophila sp. | reverse complement strand
AGAAGGTTGTGACTGGTATTGAAGGTATTGGCGAGATGGTCTCAAAGACAATCTAGTTCTTGCTAGAGGTTAAGAGGAGCGATTAAGCCGGCTGCTTCCATATCGCCCCAAAGCCCTGCCGGTAGTTCGATATTAAACGACGCGATATTGGCGCGTAGTTCACTAAGGGAACCTGCACCAGTAAGAACGGAAGCTACAGCTGGATGACGCAATGGAAATTGCAACGCGGCCGCTGGCAGTGAAATGTCGTAACGCTCTAAATACTTTCCAATTGCGCGCGCCTTGGTAAGAATTTCATGTGAAGCCGGCTCGTAGTCATAGTGAGCGCCATCGACTGGATTTGCCAGAACTCCAGAGTTAAAAACACCAGCTGCAATGATTGAAACCTTCTTCTTTAAAGCCAGCGGGTAGAGCTCATCTTGGGCGCTTTGATCAAGTAGCGTGAAGCGACCTGCGATAAGAGCGATATTTAAATCTGTATCTTTCATAATTGATACTGAGGTTGGACACCAATTCATTCCGATTCCAATTGCCTTTAGGAGTCCTTCTTGACGCATTTTGTGAAGTTCTGGATAGACCACGTTAATTGCATCCGAAATCCAGTCGTCAGCATCGTGGATGTAGACAATCTCAATGGAGTCACGTCCCAAGCGTTGCAGGCTCTCTTCCAAGGAGCGACGTATACCTGCAGCGCTATGGTCAAAGTAGATTTCAATATTGGGATCAGAATCTGGAAATTTATCGTGCTCAGTATTTTTTCCAGGACGCAATAGGCGCCCCACTTTTGTAGATATCGCTGGCTGCTTGGCATGCCCTTTAATACCTCGACCAACTCGTATTTCACCAACACCGTATCCATAAAGTGGCGCAGTATCGATATAGGCGATTCCAGCATCCAGGGCTTCGCGAATTACTAAATCACTTTCAGATTCGGCAACCTTCTTAAAGAGCCCTCCAAGCGGCGCTGTTCCGAGGCTGAGTTTTGAAACTTTTACATCGCAACCATGAATCGTGGCTAGTTCAGAGTGGCGCATTATTTAGCTCCTGACAGTCTGTGGTTGAAAAGTTTTACGGTCGCTCGATTCGGCGATGAGTGCGCGACCTGCTTCAAGGCTTTCAATCCAGCCAGCGCTCATCATTTGAATGATGAGATTGCCTAACACGGTTGCTTCAACTGGGCCGGCAATAACTGGAAGGCCTGTTGCATCTGCTGTGAGTTGATTGAGAAGTTCATTAGAAGAGCCACCACCAACAATATTGATTTCTCTAACCTTTACGTTTGCTGCATCCTCTAGTTCGCGCAGTGATTGCGCATATGCATGCGCCAAACTATCGAAGATGCAGCGGGCAAATTCGGTAGGGGTCTTAGGGACTTCTTGCCCAGTTTCGCGGCAGTAATCGGCAATCCGTTCTGGCATCGCACCTGGCTTGGCAAAGCGGGCATCATTGGTATCGATAATCTGTTTGCGATTAAGTGCACGCGCGTCGCGGGCTAAATCCGCTGCGGTAAGAGCGATGCCCTGAGATTTCCAATAGCGCAGTGATTCTTCGAGTAACCACATCCCTGAAACATTCTTGATGAAGCGAATCCGGTCAGCAACACCTGCTTCATTAGTAATGTTGTATGAAAGCGCCTTCGCATCTGTCACTGGTGCATCGAGCTCTAAACCTACTAAGGACCAAGTGCCGCTTGAAATGTAAGCTGAATCTTTTGTAGAACGCAGCGGAACGCCAGCAACTGCGGATGCTGTGTCATGTGAACCCACTGCGACAACAGCGATGCCATCGAGACTGCCATGGCCGTTGATGGTGCCAACTTTGGTGCCCGGCTTATGAAGTGCCGGGAAGATATGGCGAGGAATCTCTAGCTTGTCGATAAGCTCCCAATCCCACTCTTGTGAATGTGCGTTGAGGAGCTGGGTAGAGGATGCATTGGTGATGTCATTGCTCTTGGCTCCTGACAAGACATAGTTAAGGAGATCAGGGAGCATCAAGAAGGTAGCCGCCCCTTGTATTGCAGGAGTATTACGCGCTGCATGAAGCTGGTAGGCGGTGTTGAAGAAGATAAATTGAATTCCGGTACGGCTATATATCCATTGCGCACCCAGTGAATCTGAAATGGATTTCATCAGTCCATCGGTACGCGAATCACGGTAGCAGTAAGGATCTTCAAGCAATTCACCTTGTGCATCAAGCAGGCCGTAATCCACCGCCCAAGTATCGATACCGATAGAGATTATTTCACCGAGCTCTTGCGCCTTCAGTAGCCCTGTCTTTACTTCATCAACTATCTTGGCCCATTCCCAGCGCAGCCCACGATCTTCAAACTCTTTCGCTTCATGCTTAAAGCGATGAACTTCTTGAATCACGAGAGATCCTGATTCAAGAGAGCCCACAGCCACGCGTCCGCTCGAAGCGC
>CAZKNQ010000167.1:0-2441 GCA_964554225.1 uncultured Candidatus Planktophila sp. | reverse complement strand
TTTAAATCTGCATCGTGCCAAAGAACTGCGATGCCATCTTTAGTTAGACGTAGATCGCATTCAAAACCATCGGCGCCCTGCTTTACAGCGTTTTCATAGGCAACCATGGTCATCTCAGGAAAGTCATGAGATGCCCCGCGGTGAGCGTAGATCTTCATAGTTTGAGATTAACATCAATACCCCAGTACCAATGGGCTTGGGTAGGCTAAGCGCCATGAAGGCCTTGTACTTTCAATGCGCTGCGCGTTCTGCGCTAGGTTTGGTGCGCAACGGCAACGAAGACTCGGCACTAATTGGTTCGCAAGTTATTGCTGTCGCAGATGGCATGGGTGGCCACGCAGGTGGTGAAGTTGCATCGAGCGTTGCAATAAATACGCTCTCAGAAATTGCACCAACTTTTACGGCTGAGAATATTGATGTTGATTCGGCGAGCGATCTTTATTTAAATTCTCTACACACTATCGATGCGCAAATTCGCGCCGTCGCTAGCGATGAACCAGCCCTTGCCGGAATGGGAACAACTCTCACCTCTTTATTTATAAACGGTAACGAAGTTTCATTGCTACATATCGGAGATTCCCGCGCTTATCGCCTACGTGGAAATAACATCGAACAGCTCAGCGCCGATCACACCGTGCTTCAAGAGTTGCTAGATAAAGGGGTTATCTCTGAATCAGAGGCTCAAGTGCATCCGCAGCGCTCCATGTTGACGCAGGCACTTATGGGTGAGGGAAATCTTGAGCCTTCACTTCATGTATTCGAAGGAAAAGTTCAGGATCGCTACTTATTGTGTAGCGATGGATTAAGTGGGGTTCTCACTGAGAAAGAGATAAAAACTCTAATCAAAGGTAAGGACGCCGCTGACGCAGTCGATGCCTTGATTGATGCAACCTACATAAATGGTGCGCCAGATAATGTCACGATCGTAATCGCTGATATCGTCGAAGAAAGTTCCACCCAAATAGAAAAGTTAGGAGCGGCAAAACCATGATGAATAAAATTTTGGGCGGCCGCTACCAACTCGGCGCAATGATCGGCACCGGCGGAATGGCCGATGTTTATATCGCGCAAGATCAACGCTTATCTCGCGAGGTTGCCGTAAAGATTCTACGAAGTGATCTTGCAAAAGATCCAACCTTCGTTTCGCGCTTTCGTAAAGAAGCAAAGGCTGCTGCTGGTTTAAACCACCCGGGCGTAGTTGCTGTTTATGACTCAGGTGAAGAACCTGCGCCGTACATTGTTATGGAACTTGTCTCTGGCCACACCCTGCGCGAGTTAATTCATGGGGGTGAGCGTTTGCCACTCGATCGCGCACTTGAAATCGGCGCCGGAATTTTAGAAGCGGTTGATTACTCACATCAGCGCGGCATCGTTCACCGCGATATCAAACCTGCCAACGTCATGATCACCGATGGCGGCGATGTAAAGGTGATGGATTTCGGAATCGCCCGCGCAATGGATGATCTTGGTGCAACGTTAACGAGCACCTGGAACGTTGTTGGCACCGCACAATACTTATCTCCTGAACAAGCACTCGGTGAAGTTGCAGATACTCCTACAGATATTTACTCAACTGGTTGTTTGTTATACGAACTACTAACTGGCCGTCCCCCATTTACGGGAGAGACTCCGGTTTCAATTGCATACCAACATGTTTCGGGTCATTTAACTCCGGCTCGCCAACTTCAACCTGATCTTCCTGAAAGCGTTGAAGTTATGTTGGAAGTTGCCTTATCAAAGAAACCAGAAGATCGTTATCTTTCTGCCCGCGCGATGCTCGAAGATTTAAATAAAATTCGCGCTGGAGAAAATATTTCAACAAAAGTCGCGCGTGGGCCAATTGTCTCTCGTCGCACCGCAGTTATCTCTGGAATATCTCTTCTCCTAATTGGAGTTCTCGCCGTAGTAGGTCTTTCACTAAACGGAAGTTCCACTCCATCTCTAGGCAATGAAATCCCTAACGTAGTTGGCCTTACCGAAGATCAAGCGCGGGCGCTTTTAGGTGATTACACCGTCACTGTGCAGCGCGCACCTGATCCACGGATTCCTAAAGATCGCGTTGCCAGTCAAATTCCACTCGCAACTAGCCAAGCCACAAAGGGTTCTGCGGTAACGCTAACTATCTCTGATGGTCCAGGTGATGCGATTGTGCCGGATGATTTAGTTGGAATGTCTTTAATTGATGCCCGAACCTCACTTGCTGCGGCAGGTTTAGTTATTTCTAGAACTGAAGCTGCGCCATCAGATGAGCCACAAGGAACTGTCTTGAGCGTGCTACCTGAACCAGGTTCGACAATCACCGCTGGCACTGGAGTTGTCTTAACTATTGCCAGTGGCGAAGTTGAAGTTCCTAATTTGATTGGCGTTGAAGCGATCCAGGCAAAAACACTTTTGATTCAAGCTGGCTTCTTAGTTCGCGAATTCAATGATTACGATGCAAC
>CAZKNQ010000166.1:0-2485 GCA_964554225.1 uncultured Candidatus Planktophila sp. | reverse complement strand
TTGTTGATGTCGGAACATCAGGTGGTGTCTACGGTTTAGAACGTGGTTATTCGCTCATGATTGGTGGCGATGACTCTGTCGTAAAGGCGCTAGATCCAATCTTTAAAGCGCTCTGTCCTGGCGTTGAATCCGCAGAGCGCACACCCGGCCGCACAGGTGAACCAGCACAAGCTGAGTATGGATATCTCCACTGTGGCCCCGTAGGAGCTGGCCACTTCGTGAAGATGATTCACAATGGAATTGAATACGGAATGATGGCTGCTTTCGCTGAAGGTCTAGCCATATTTGAAGCGGCTGATGAAATGACTCCTGCTTATGATTTAGATATCCCACAGATCACCGAAGTTTGGCGTCGCGGCAGCGTTGTTGCTTCTTGGTTGTTAGATCTAACGGCGCAAGCGCTTAATGAATCAGAGGATCTCAAAGAGTATTCAAGCGAAGTTAGCGATAGCGGTGAAGGTCGTTGGACCGTTCAAGCGGCAATCGAAGCCGGAATTCCTGCCCACGTACTTAGCGCGTCACTTTATTCACGTTTTGCATCCCGTAATAACGACGAATTCGCTAACCGCGTCTTGAGCGCGATGCGTTACAAATTCGGCGGGCATAACGAAAAACCTAAGAACTCATAACGATGCGGGCAGATGTATTAGTACTTTTCGGCGCTACCGGAGATTTAGCAAAGAAGAAATTATTTCCAGCACTGTATGACCTACAAGAGCTCGGCGAGCTTGATTTACAGGTTTTTGGTGTTGCCTCTTCAAAGTGGACCCAAGAGGTCTTTAAGGAAAACGTTGAGGCTGCGGTGCGTGCACGCAAACCGGATGTCGATGAGGCTGCTCTAGCCAAGCTTTTGGGGGAGATGCAGTTAATCGTTGGTGATTATGCAAACCCAGAAACCTTTGTTGCTCTAGCTAAGGCGCTAAAAGATTTTAAACTTCCGGTTATTTACTTGGCGATCGCACCTGAATACTTCGCTCAGATCACCGAATCGCTCGCTGCAGTTGGCCTCACGCGCCATGCCAGAGTTGTTGTTGAAAAACCTTTTGGTCGCGATTTAGAAAGCGCTAAAGCCCTCGATGCCTCAATAAAGAAGTTGCTTCCTGAAGAACAAATCTTCCGTATTGATCATTATCTCGGTAAAGAATCTGTCGAAGATCTATTGGTATTCCGCTTTGCCAACACTCTCTTTGAGCCGGTTTGGAATCGTAACTACGTTTCCAATATTCAAATTACTATGGCAGAAAGCTTTGGCATCGATGGCCGTGGCAAGTTCTATGATGCAGTCGGCGCAACTCGAGACGTACTTCAAAACCACATCCTGCAAGTCTTAACAATGTTAACCATGGAGCCACCTATTGATATGGGCTCTGAAGCGATGCAGAACGAGAAGATCAAAGTTTTATCCGCTATTCGCGATATCAACAAGACCGATGTTGTGCGCGGACAGTTCGAGGGCTATTTGGATGAAGCTGGAGTTGCACCAGACTCAGATACCGAAACTTTTGTTGCCATGAAATTGTTTATCGATAACTGGCGCTGGGCAGGTGTTCCGATTTATTTGCGCACAGGCAAAAAAATGCCAGAGACGGTGCTCGAAGTTATCGTTGAGTTTAAGCAACCACCTCGTGCGCTCTTCGGTAAATCTGCGGCTAATCAGGTGCGCTTTAGATTGGGCGTGCATGATGGCGTGGATATTTCACTTCAGGCTAAGAAACCTGGAACCAAATTAGTTACAGAAACTGTTGATCTCTCTGTGGAATTCGTCGCAGAGTTCGGTGATCGCCAAGGCCCATATGAGCGTCTACTTCGTGCTGCGATGCTGGGTGATCACTTCCGCTTCACACGCATCGATGCGGTTCTCGCCTCATGGCAGATTCTTGAGGATTTATTGAAGAATCCAAATCCTGCAATAACTTACGAAGGTGGAAGTTGGGGACCGGCAGAAGCAGAAGATTTAATTCCGGGCGGCTGGAGTCCGGTAGGCGCTGCAGCAGATGAGCTGAAGGATTTGAAAGAGATATAAAAGTTAGTCGCGAGACTGTCCTGATCGGTGTTTGTAGCGCCCCAAGAACTCTTCCTTCATATCCATAAAGTTTCCATCCAAAAGCGCTTGGCGCATCTGATCTACTAAGCGCACAATAAATCTTTCGTTATGTATTGTGGCAAGAGTCGCCGCAACCATTTCCTTGCCGCGGAATAAGTGACACAAGTAAGCACGTGTGAAATTAGTGCAGGTAAAGCAATCACATTCATCGTCTATTGGATTAAAGTCGCGAACATAAGGCGCATTAGCAACGTTGAAACGCCCTTGCATCGTGTAAACAGCGCTCGAACGAGCGATACGTGAAGCAAGAACACAGTCGAAGGTATCAACGCCATTTTCAACGCCAACAAATAGATCTTCGGGTGCGCCAATTCCAAGTAAATGCTTCGGTTTATTTTCTGGCAGAGTGCTATTAACCCATCCAACGATAGTGCCGAGTGA
>CAZKNQ010000165.1:0-2494 GCA_964554225.1 uncultured Candidatus Planktophila sp. | reverse complement strand
CCATTGCTATAGGCCCATTCGCCTTTATTTAAGCCTCTTTCACCATATAGAGCAGGCAGGTCTGAATAACAGGCGTGGATATATTGATCGGGAGTAGACCAATCGGTGGTTGTGCAGTGGTTAAATTTTGCAAAACTAATTAACGAAGTGAATATGGCTAGCGCAATTAAAGCGCGCGCACTTTTTTGCACAACTTATTGCTTCTTCATCGACTGCGTGCCACCGCTAGTCATAACAATTGGTTCGAGTCCGCCAACATTTGCTGGGGCGGGAAAACTCATCTCGGGTTCGCCTCGAAGCGCGCCCTTCATAAATGCTGTCCAGATTCGCGCTGGGAAAGTTCCTCCAGTTACAGAAGTAAGTCCACCGATTCCGTTTAGAGATTCAGATGCGCTGTCACGGAAGAGCGCCACAGATGCTGCTAGTTGAGGTGTGTACGCGCTAAACCAAGCAGATGCATTTGACTGGCTAGTTCCAGTCTTTCCAGCAGCTGGTCGACCAAGCGCCAACGCTGCTGATCCGGTTCCACCATTTACTACGCTCTTAAGTGCGTAAGTTAAATCGGCCATCACATCTTTAGCAAACACTTCTTGGGTTTGAGATGTTCCTTCGTAGAGCAGGCCTTTATTTGGACCTGTAACTGATGCAATTAAATAAGGTTTTGAGTAAATACCTTGCGCGGCAAATGTGGCATATGCGTTAGCGACATCGATTACGTGTGGGCTCGCAACGCCGAGTGAAACTGAAGGTGATGGAACCATCGCAACAGATTCTGGAATTCCGGCGCGACGAGCGGCATCGACAACTTTATCTAGGCCGGCTTTTTGACCAAGCGGAACATAAACGGTGTTAATCGAATGCTTGGTCGCCTCTAATAGATCTACTTGGCCCCAGCCTTCATCTCCGTAGTTAGAAACTTCGTAAGGCTTACCTAGATCATCAAAAGTTTGTGGTGAATCACCATTCCACATTGAAGTAAGTGGAATACCTGCTTCAAGTGCTGCAATGAGCGCAAAAGGCTTAAAAGTAGAGCCGGCTAGCGCAATTGACTGGGTGGCATCGTTTAACTGGCGCTCTAAATAATCACGTCCGCCATACATTGCAATTATCTCGCCGGTTCCTGGCCGAATTGCAGCTAAACCAATTCTTAAATTTGCAGGAGCTTTCTTTGGATACAACTTAGTTACTGCATCAACGGCAGATTGTTGTGCGCGCTGATCAATAGTTGTTTTGATAACTAATCCACCAACTAGTAGTTGGTCTTCAGAAAATCCGAGCTTGCCCATCTCTTTTTGAACTGCGGCAACAATGTGACCCTTAGGACCGCTCAACTGGCCTGTCTTTGTGCGTGGAATTACTGTTGGGAATTTGGCGCTTGCGGCATCTTTTTCAGTGATCCATTTTTTCTCAAGCATTCCGTTGATTACGTATTCAAAACGGTTCTCTAAACGTACGCCATTTTCTTTAGAGAGCGCTGGATCGTAATACCCAGGTGAACGCAAAATACTTGCGATCACTGCCATCTGTGACAAATTAAGTTGGTTGGCGTTGCGATTGAAATATTGTTGTGATGCAGTTTGAACACCATATGCGCCACGACCGAAGTAAATCGTATTTAGATAGTTTTCAAATATTTGATCTTTTGATAGCGAATTTTCCAACTTAAGTGAAATTACAAGTTCTTTAATCTTTCGCTGAATAGTTCGGCTTGGTGTAAGAAATGCGGTTTTGGTATATTGCTGGGTGATCGTTGAACCACCTTCGCCATTTAAGTTACCGGACTTGAGGTTATTAAGTAGCGCACGTGCGATACCGGTAACGCTAAATGCTTTATTTGAATAGAAATTTCTATCTTCGGCGGCAAGTACCGCATTACGTAGATTCATCGGAATTTTTGCCAGTGGCAAGATCTGACGGTTTTGTGATCCGATGCGACCAATTTCTTGGCCGTTGGAATATTGAATAATTGTTGATTGGCTATTTACATAGGCGTTTGGATCCGGAATTGAAACGGTAAACCAAGCGAATGCGAATAGCGTCGACCCGGCGATAAAACCAAAGCCGGCTAGGAAAATACCGGCGCGGATAAGTTTTCTGCGGATCATTTCTTAAGGTTACCCTTTAACCCAATCTTCATCTTCTAGGGTGCGTACTCGACGGGGTGGCTTTCGCTCATTTCCGTCTCCTAATAGATATGAAGAGCAGAGATGGTTCCAGGAGCATTCACGGCAGACCTCAACGGTGTAGACCGCAAACTCTCCAAACTCTTTCTCCATCTCCAGTAATTCGATCTCGGTCTTGATGCGACCTGAGAATTGTCCGAGTTGATCGCCAAAGGTGTAACGCAGTTCTACGAGCGAATCTTTTTTACAGACCGGACATTTTCGCTGCGCTTTCTCGCCATGATATTTAGCTGCGCGCATTAGATATGGATCGGCATCACATGCATCCACAACTCCACGAAAGAGCGCTAATAAAGTGGCGCGCTTATCCA
>CAZKNQ010000164.1:0-2509 GCA_964554225.1 uncultured Candidatus Planktophila sp. | reverse complement strand
TGGCGCTTTCAGATAAAACTGCGATGTCGTTTATGGCAAAGCGTGAATCTATTTCGCGACGGTTGGCAGGAATGAATTTGCCTAATGAAATCAGCGAAGTTTTCGTTTTATTCCAAGTGAAGAGCTCGCCACCATTGCGACCACCACCAAGCAATAAGGTGTCATCTTTTAAAAGGGCTAGCGCTGGTCCGCGCGTATTTCCGCCACCGGTTACCGCCTTTGAGATTGATTTTGATGTAAAGGTTAAAGAAAGTGAACCACCTTCAAAATCAGCAGCGTGAACTGGCAACATGACTCCGAGTAAGAGCGCAGCTATCAGTAGGGTTTTTTTGACCACAGCAAACCCTAAGTTTTTATTTAGTGCCGAGCAACTCGAATTGGTTTACCATTAAGTGGAATCTAGGGAGTCAGATGAAGAAATTAATCGCCGCCATCTTGGCTTTAAATTTGCTGGGAATGACTTCGGCAGCTGCGCACCAACCGGTGGTGTTGCTAAATAGCGATACAACGCCAAGTGCTGGTCCCTTGTTGGTAGATGGCACAGTTTCGTTTGCAATCCGCGCAGCGTTTTCCAAGGCGGGACAGAAAAAAGCATTTCGCGCTCAGTTTCAAGAGGGCGATCAGTTAGATGTGCAGTATCTAATTGTTGATAAGCGCCCCGAGAACAAGTTAAAGAATTCACAGCTACCGCAATTGGTTATTACATCTCCATCGGGCAAGAAGATTGTTATGAAATACACCGAGCGCACCGAGTTCTATGAGCCATATGGACGCACCATGTATTTGTATCTATCGCGTATTAGCGAATTAGCCGAACCTGGGATCTATAGCTTTGTGGCAACTTCACGTGCTAAAGCCGAGATAACAATTGCGGTGGGGGAGAAAGAGATTCCTGGCGAAGTTCTGCGCGATTAACACCAGATGGAGTTCTTTTACTTAGTTAAGGGCAGGAAAACTGGGGCGTGGCGCGCGGTTCGACGCGCTAGGTCAATAACGTGGGTGTACCGTTTTTCTATGGCCAAAAAAGAGATTGAATCTGAAGATAGAGTTCTTGGAGAAAAATCGATCCTTCCACTGAAATATGTGGACATGATGGAAGATATCTTCCACGCGATTTTAGCGATCGCTTTGCTGGTAATTGGCATTGGCGCTTTTTTCTTTAGCATCAAGCGCTTAATCGAAACGGCGCCATTCTTTCCAAATGGAATGATCCAAGGCGTTAATGACATTCTATTTATTGTCATTATTTTGGAAATCTTGCGGACTGTAATTTCACGTTTTACCGATGGTGTTTATCAGTTAGACAAGTTTTTGATTATCGGAGTCATCGCGGCGGTGCGACATATTTTGACGGTGGGCGCATCGCTTACCTTGCAAACGGGTAAGAGCGATGAGGCATTCGAGCGCGCAATCTATGAGATGGGCTTAAATGCGCTGATCGTTGTTGCTTTGGTATTTGCAATTTTCTTATCCAAGAGCGCACATCGCCGTAAATAGAACTACTCGAAATCCCCACCACGACCAGTAAGGCGCTTGGGTTTTTTGCGCGGACGATCAAATCGCGTTGCCAGAGCTATGACCGCAATCGCATAGATGGCAATTAAAACGAAACCAATTTCCATATTTTTCCCAGAATTAACCGAGCACAGCCCAAACGACGAGAGCAAAGATGGCTATTCCAAAGCCAACAATTGCAATTGCTGACAGTGAGACTAAGCCGCGTGACTCAGCGATTTTTTCGGCTAGTGCAGATTTCTTCTCAAGCTTGCGAAGATCTGCAATTAGCGCTTCGCCTTCGCGCACAGCAGCGTATTGGCTGATGATCGCAAGAATTCCGGTTACAGCGGCAACGCCGATTGCAAGGTACTTAGCGCCATCGCTTGCAGTTGCGAATACATCAAATGCAGCGAGCACCATTACTGCGATCAGAACGAGCGCTGGTGCAACCTGGGCTTGAATAATTTGAGTTCGTGATTTGATCCACATCTTGATGAGTGACTTTTCTTCCATTTTGTTTCCTCTCCGAGAAACCTTTTAATCCAAACATTTAATCCAAAGTGGACTGGTATGAGGGTAGACGGTGGCGGGGCGCGATGCTAGGTCAAATTGGCCTATGTCTGAATCCAAAAAGCGATTTTTTGGAGATTGGCTTAAACTCGGGATATGAAAATTTATGCGATCGCCACAGGCGCAGCCGTTGCTCTGGCGCTACTTGTAGCCCCACCAGTCTCAGCAGCGGTTAAGGAAGGTGCGGCATGCAAGAAGGCGGGACAGACTTCTACTGTCTCAGGTCGCAAATTTACTTGTATCAAAAAGGGCAGCAAATTGGTTTGGAGTAAAGGCGTTGCAATAAAGAAGGCGCCAATCACTTCAGCAACTCCCGCTGCAAGTGCTGCACCAGCGGCACCTGCAATGAGCGCAACTCCGATGGCTACAAAGTCTGCAGAGCCAAGTAAGTCTGCAGAGCCAAGTAAATCCGCGGAGCCAGTTGCTGCGGGATACACAATGG
>CAZKNQ010000163.1:0-2535 GCA_964554225.1 uncultured Candidatus Planktophila sp. | reverse complement strand
GAAGTTTTTCACAAGGATCGGACTCAAATCCAACAGTTGCCATGGTGGAGGCCTCTTACAAGGCCAATAACCTGCACTATCGCTACGTAAACTGTGAAGTTAACCCAGACCAATTGGAAGCGGCGGTAAAGGGCGCCAGGGCGATGAATTGGAAGGGTTTTAACTGCTCTATCCCGCACAAGGTCGAAGTGATTAAGTATTTAGATGGCCTAGGGGAGTCAGCTGCTCTAATCGGTGCCGTTAACTGTGCGGTCAATCGCGACGGCAAGTTGATCGGTGAAAATACTGATGGCAAAGGATTCTTAAAATCATTTCTGGAAATCACTCCGGCAACCGGAAAGACAATAGTTCTGCTTGGTGCAGGTGGGGCAGCGCGCGCAATCGCCGTTGAACTTGCACTCGCTGGTGCGACTAAGTTCTATGTTGTAAACCGTTCTCGCGCTCGCGGTGAAGAGTTAACTGCGTTGCTCAACGATAAGACTTCGGCCAGTGCCGAATTTATAGAATGGGATAAGACTTATTCAATCCCTGCGGATGCCGAAGTTGTAATTAACTCAACTTCAATGGGAATGGTTAATACCGAAGGCAAACAAGATATCGATTTTGATTCGATTCGCCCAGGAATGTTGGCTGCAGATGTGATCGTTAATCCTCCACAGACTTACTTCTTAGATGAAGCTGCTAAGCGCGGAGCAACAACTCTGCAAGGATTGGGTATGGTTGTAAATCAAGCGGTTATCGGAATTAAGTATTGGACTGGCGTAGATGTTGACGCCAAGGATTTAAATAACGAACTACTGCGCGTCTTAGGGCTTACTTAAACTTTAGCGAGATCTGATTGTTCGACAACACGCAGCGCCTGTGCGGCAATTGTCAGCGCTGGGTTCATCGCTGCAGATGATGGGAAGAAACCACCATCTATCAAGTAAAGATTGTGGTGATCGTGGCTGCGGCAGTAGCCATCGACAACGCTGGTGCGCGGATCGTTTCCAGCAACAGTTGTTCCACATTGATGCGAGTTCATGGAAATATCAAAAGGCTGTCTAAAGATCGCTTGGTAGCCCGCTTTGCGCAGGACCTTCTTAGCCCGGCGCAAAAGTTCAAAGTGGGTCTTCATCCCAACTGATTTACGAACGATCTTAATCGCCCCGTTTTTATCAATGGTTACGCGGTTATCTGGGTGCGGCAGATCCTCGGACATGACTACGAATTCCACGCTGTGATCAGAGACCAAGTTCAGAATAGGCAATGGAACGCGCTTAGCAAAAGATTTCATCATGATTCCTTGTACTTTGCCAATCAACTGCACGGCGCCAAGTGGGTAGCCCTTGCCACCATCGAGATACCAATCGGTGAAGGAGAGCGTCTTTTGGAAAGTTACATCGTTCTTGCGGCGCATATCCACGGCTGCGATATGGCTGTTGTTATGCATCATAAAGTTGCGCCCAACCTGGTCTGATGAGTTAGCAACGCCAGAACGAAGCAGCAGTGCAGCAGTATTAACAGAGCCAGCTGCGATAACAAAGTTTCTACCATAAATTTCAAGTGCTTCATCACCACGGGTTGCTTCAAGATGGCTTACCGACTTTTTATCAGCGCTAAGCACAATGCGATTCACTTGTACCGAAGTCATAAGAGTTACATGGCCAGTCGCAATCGCTGGATTAAGAGCATTTACCTCAGCATCGCTCTTGGCATCTAATTTGCAAACAAATCCATCGCACGTTTTGCAACGAATACATTTTCCACCAGGTCCAAGATCAATTCCCATGGAATTTGAATGTGGGTGTACGCCTGCCTTAGCTAAACGTTTGCTCAGTTCTTCAACATATGGCTCATGCTTCATCGCCGGATATGGAAATGGAGTCGTGCGGTTGTTGCCGTAAATATTCTGCGCATCCCCATGGACGCGGTATAACTCTTCGGCTTTGTAGTAGAAAGGTTCAAGATCATCGTAGGTAAATGGCCAGGCGGGAGAAATGCCTTCTTGATGTTTGATTACCCCAAAGTCATAACGGCTAAATCGTGGCAGAGATGCACCGTATACCTTGCTATTTCCACCAACGAAGTAATGAACACCGGGAACAAATTCTTTTCCCTTTTCATCAACCCATTTTTCATTTGGCTTGTAACGGGTCTTCATAAAGATTTCAGATGGTGACCAGTTTTCAGGCTCTCGCGGCATCCGTTCTCCGCGCTCTAAAACCAGCGTTTTAACGCCCTTCTGCGCCAGTGCGAAGGCCGTTGTAGCGCCACCTATCCCAGAACCAACAATGACCACATCCGATTCAATACGAACCGGAGTGGCCATCGTCTTAATATCTTTGAACTAATTACTTGCGATTAACGTACTGGAGAAAGCGCTTGGTCTTTCTTATCAACGGTCATCGCACCAGTCATGATCGCAACAACATCGTTCATGGTGTGGGTCTTTGGAGTAACAACCGCAGCGCGCTTTCCGAGGCGTTGAACCTGGATGCGATCTGCAACTTCAAAGACCTGAGGCATGTTGTGTGAAATCAAGATAACTGGCAT
>CAZKNQ010000162.1:0-2536 GCA_964554225.1 uncultured Candidatus Planktophila sp. | reverse complement strand
TGCTCATAGTGTGTGAAGTTTAATGAGAAAGCGGGTTACGAGCGAATTTGCCCGTTACCGGTGACGATCCAAGTGGTTGTGGTCATCGCTTCTAAGCCCATTGGGCCACGCGCATGAAGTTTTTGATTTGAAATGCCGATTTCAGCACCAAATCCCATTTGTTCGCCATCAGTAAAGCGAGTGGATGTATTGACCATCACCGCTGCGCAATCAGCAAGTGCGATGAAACGGTCTGCGTTCTCTTTCTTCTCGGTAACGATCGCTTCAGTGTGATTGGTGCCGTACTTTGCAATGTGATCTGCTGCAGCATCTACTGAGTCAACAACGCCAACGTTCATTTCAAGGATTCCGTATTCAGTGCACCAATTTGCATCTGTGGCAGGCGTAGAAGCGATGCCAAATTTCTCAGCCACCTTTTGGGCAGTTGCATCAGAATGCAAGATAACGCCAGCATCAGATAGCGCTTTGAGCGCCATCGGCAGAAATGTTGGAGCAATTGCGCGGTGAACCAAAAGAGTTTCAGCAGCATTACAAACACTTGGGCGATGGGTTTTGGAGTTAATCAGAATCGGCAGCGCTTTTTCGATATCTGCAAACTCATCGACATAAACATGACAAACACCAGCACCGGTTTCGATTGTTGGAACCGTTGATTCATCTACGACCATGCGGATTAGCGCTGCGCTACCTCGTGGAATAACTAGATCGACTTTGCCGCGGGCGTTAAGCAGAGCCTTAACTGTTGCGCGATCCTCAGATGGAACTAACTGAATTACCTCTGGTGAAATCTTGGTTGTTGCTAACGCATCGCGAATAACCGTTACGAGTACTTGGTTGCTCGCCGCTGCGGTTGAAGAACCACGCAATAACGCAGCGTTGCCGGACATCAGCAAGATAACTGCCGCATCAACTGTCACATTTGGGCGCGCTTCATAGACCATACCGATAACGCCGAATGGAACTGAAATTTGCTTTAGCTCTAAACCGTTTGGCAAAGTGGATTGGCGCAAGACTTGCCCAAGAGGATCTGGGAGGTCTGCAACTAAACGGGCACCATTTGCCATTCCCGCAACGCGAGATTCGGTAAGGAGTAAGCGATCCTGCATCTGAGGATGCATATCTTCAGCTTTTGCTCTCGCAATATCTTCAGCGTTCGCTTTAAGAATTTCAGAACTGCGAACTTCGATAGCGGCAGCAATTGCATATAAAGCAGCCTTACGTTCAGCCCCGGTTGCGGTAGATAACGTGCGTGCCGCAATGCGCGCCTTTAGCGCTAAATCCGAAACTATCTCGACGGCATCCATTGAAAAAGTTTATCCGTTTCTATTTAACCGAGGAGGACTAAATCATCGCGGTGAACTAACTCGCGCTCATATTCGGCGCCAAGCGTCGCTGCTAGTTCTTTGGTGGAACGACCCAGCATCTGTGGGATTTCATGCGAATCGAATGCCACCAAGCCACGCGCGATTACCTTTTTATCTGCACTAATTAATTCGACAGTATCGCCGGCGATGAATTCGCCCTCAACGGCGGTAACACCGGCAGGCAACAGTGACACTCCTCTTTCGAGAATTGCCGTAACCGCACCGACATCAAGAATTAAACGACCGCGTGGAGTTGATGCATGTGCTAGCCAAAGCAAACGCGATGTAGAACGTGTTCCGTGAGATGCAAAGAAGGTTCCGACCTCCGCGCCGGCTAGTGCGGTTGCTGCATTAGTTAGCGATGTGAGCAACATAGGAGTTCCCGCACCTGTTGAGATGCGAGCGGCTTCAATTTTGGTAACCATTCCCCCGCTACCAACGCCAGCAGAACCTGCGCCACCAATATCAAAGTTGTCGATATCTGAGATGTGATCAACAAATGAGATTGCTTTGGCGCCAGCCTGTGAAGGTGGGGCGTCATAGAGCGCATCAACATCTGAAACCAGCACAAGTAAATCAGCGCCAATCAATAGCGAGACAAGGGCTGCTAAGCGATCGTTATCGCCAAAGCGAATTTCCTGTGTTCCAACCGAATCGTTCTCGTTGATTATTGGCACAACGCCAAGGGAAAGTAGCTTATTGAGAGTTTGCTGCGCATTTTGGTAGTGCGAACGACGAACCACATCTTCGGTCGTTAAAAGCACCTGAGATGAAACTAAGTTATGGCGTGAAAAGTTCTCGTTGTACTTGGCAATCAGCAAACCTTGGCCGACCGATGCTGCCGCTTGTTGCGTAGCCAAATCTTTTGGGCGCGTTGTAAGACCGAGTGGAGCAAGGCCGGCCGCGATTGCACCCGATGAAACCAGAACAACTTCAGCGCCGCGTGCGCGTAGTTGGGCAACTGCATCAACGATTTGTGAAACCGCTTTGCTATCGAGGGCCGAACCTGCAGAGCCAGTTAGCGAAGATGATCCAATTTTAATGACCACGCGTTTAGCACTTGTTACTGCGCTGCGGCTCATTTACTTATCCTCTGCTGGTTTTGGATCCGTTAAGCGTGGAGTATGTGGGTCCTCCACGTTGTACTCCCATTGTTGCGCAATTTCTTCATC
>CAZKNQ010000161.1:0-2537 GCA_964554225.1 uncultured Candidatus Planktophila sp. | reverse complement strand
CGATGGAATGGCTTGGTCGCTTGTATAAATCGCTCGACCTGCTTGATTCAGCAATCGTTAAGTGCAAGAAATGTCTGCGCCTCGTTGAATGGCGCGAAGAAGTTGCCGTTACAAAACGGAAAGCTTATGAAAACGAAAAGTACTGGGGAAAGCCGGTTCCAGGTTTCGGCCCCGCAAATGCACAAATAGTCATCCTTGGTCTGGCACCTGGTGCGCACGGCGCTAACCGAACTGGCCGCGTGTTCACTGGTGACTCATCCGGTGATTGGCTTTACAAGTCACTCCATAAAAACGGCTTAGCCAAGATCGCAACAAGCAAGAGCAAAGATGATGGCCAACAGTTAATAAACACCCGCATTCTCTGCGCTGTTCGCTGTGCTCCACCAGATAACAAGCCAACCACCGAAGAGAAAAATACTTGTGCACCGTTCTACAAGGATGAAATTGCACTTCTTATACCAACTGCCAAATCTTTCTTAGCTCTGGGCAATCTTGCTTGGACAACACTTCTTGCAACACTTGTGGAACTTGGATGCGAGATTCCAAAGCCAAAACCTAAGTTTGGTCATGGCGCAACCGCTGTGTTTATTGGTCCTGATGGAATCAAACGAACCATCATCGGCAGTTACCATCCCAGCCAACAGAACACTTTTACGGGGAAATTGACCGAGAAGATGTTGGATTCAGTGATTAAAAAGGCAAGTAGACTCTGACCTTCGCATGGCCCCGATAGCCCAATGGCAGAGGCAGAGGACTTAAAATCCTCCAAGTGTGGGTTCGACCCCCACTCGGGGCACCGGTTTGTGCGCCGAGAGTCAATTGCGAGTGGGCATTGGCATCTGATGGTGAGTGGCTAATATTTAGGAATGCTCTTGAAGAAAGTTGTCGCCCCAGTAGTGACTGCGCTGATCGTGGCGATGGGATTAACCACTACCGCAATAGCCGGAGAACCATCAGGACCAGCAAATGTTGGACTGACTCAATTTCAGATAAAGAGCGACTTCGCATTGTTGTTTTCTGAGGCAAATGCTGCAGGATTTTACAAGCCAGTGTTTAGCGGACTAATTGATTACAAAACATCAATTGACTACACAGCTGTTCTTCCTACTTGTACTGATGATCCGATCAATCCTTGCGTAAAATCATTTGAGGCGTCAATCGACGGTGGTAAAACTTGGATTGCGTCCACATCATCCAAAACGTATGCTGCAAAAGTATTCGATCAGTCAAAATATCCTGCAGGTTCATTTATAAACCAGACAAAAAACTGGAAGGGAGATGAAAAAACGTTACTTCCCTCGGGCGCTGATTCAAGTGTTTTTACCTTTCCGAGAGCACCACATTTTGGAGGGGCTGAATATCTCTTGCAACCAATACTTGAAGGTGTAAGTACAACTCAAAGTGCAAATGCCAAGGCAAGGAGATTGTCTCTTTCAATAATCCCAGTAAAAACTTATCCAGCTCCAAATCCAAATAATTGCAGCGTTTGGCTAACAACATGCTTTGACTCATTTAATTTCAAGAGCGATGTAACTTTCCGAGTGATTCTAGATCTTAAGTATCTTGCGCCGACATTTAGCGGATGGTTTCAGAGCAGAATTCGAAATAGTGAGATACAGCAACTAACTCCTACAGAGTACTCATTTGTTGGCTCTTCAATGTCAGTGAGTTCGGTTTTGGCGGAGTTTAATCAACCGTATTCGGATGCGCTGATGAATGCGTATCCAAATCTAAAGCCCGGATCAACCCAAAATCAATTTCAATCCAAGCTGTATTCAGTATTTAGTAATACTAATGCCGCTATAAACAACTGGATCAGTTTCGAGAAAGCTATCCCGACTCAAGCGCGATGGGAATCATCGATCTGGAGCGCTGTCTCGTACTCAACAGGATCTCGTGCCGATATCTATTCTCAGATGAATGGATGTCTGCAATTCAGTAAAGGAATTTTGGGTCAGGTGAGCACTAATGCGACTGTCTATTCAATTTCTGCACCACTGTGGGATGCAGCCACAGATTCACTCTCATTTACTGTAGCAGCACCAAGTTTTGATTCCGATGGAGAAAAGAAAAAAGGTGTATACGATCTAGTTTTAAGAGAAGATATTGCTAAATGCCTTTGGGGTAAAGATCTCGCAAAAACTAGCGCAAAAATCGAAATCTTGAATTCAGACGGAACTTCACAAATAGCTACAACCATATTCAAAGTGTCGAATGGATATGCTTATTTCCGTGCAGCCGGGTTTCATTTTTCGGTTCCAAAAATTAAGGTTTCAGTTGTTGACGCCGTGACAGTTCCTAGCCCTACCCCGAAAGTCTTAACTCCAGTTTCAAAAAAGTCGATCACTTGTACAAAAGGTAAAGCGACCAAGAAGGTGACTGGAACCCAGCCTAAGTGTCCGTCCGGCTATAAAAAGGTGGCTTAGCTTCCCCGATAGCTCAGCCTGCTCCCTTCGCACGCTCAGTTTGAGCGCGGCTCGACCTTTGGAATGAAATTCTCAGGAAAGTGGTTTTAAATAGGGCTTACCTACCTCTCC
>CAZKNQ010000160.1:0-2555 GCA_964554225.1 uncultured Candidatus Planktophila sp. | reverse complement strand
TTAGCGTTTGGGCGGCGCGTGGCGCCGAATGCCACGAAGGTTGCGTTTTTGAGTTTTAGTTCTTTCTTAGCGAGTGCAAAGAATTCGGTGTCCTTAGGGTTTGCTCCCGGCCAGCCACCTTCGATAAATCCAACACCGAGATCATCAAGATGACGAGCAATAGTTAACTTGTCGTGAACTGAAAGATTCAATCCCTCTTGTTGTGCGCCATCGCGCAGAGTGGTGTCGTAGATATGGAAAGCATCAGAGATAGTCATTAGATAACTCGCTTGACCCAACCGTGAGTGTCAGCGGTTGTGCCGTGCTGAATCGCGAGTAAGTGATTGCGGATCTGCATGGTGATCGCACCAGGTTGTCCGTCGCCAGTAACCCAAGTACCCATCGCGCTCTTTGCTTGTCCCACTGGTGATACCACGGCTGCTGTGCCGCAAGCAAAGATTTCGGTGATCTCACCGGAAGAAACACCTTCGCGCCAGTCATCGATAGAGAGCATAACTTCATCGGTCTTATAACCAAGATCTTTCGCCGCAGAGAGAATTGAATCGCGAGTGATACCTGGCAATAGAGTTCCAGTTAACTTAGGTGTGATTACTGTGGCATCAGCGCCTTTACCCTTTACGAAGTAAAGGTTCATGCCGCCCATTTCTTCAATCCACTTACGCTCTTTGGCATCGATCCAAACCACTTGATCGCAACCTTCTTTTGCCGCTGCCTTCTGTGCAACAAGGGATGCCGCGTAGTTTCCACCGCACTTTGCTTCACCTGTTCCGCCTTGTGCAGCGCGAACATATTCGGTTGAGATCCAAACAGATACTGCCTTAGAAGGATCAAAGTAGGCGCCAGCTGGCGTTGCAATAAGAATGTAAGTTGCCTTATTTGATGGGCGAACGCCTAAACCAACTTCGGTGGCGATCATAAATGGGCGGATATATAAAGATTCGCCGACTTTATTTGGAACCCAACCAGCATCTTGCTTTACAAGAGTTTCAACTGTTTCCAAGAAAAGCGCTTCGGGCATTTCTGGAAGTGCTAGACGCGCTGCAGATTTTGCGAAGCGTCGCGCATTTGCTTCAGGGCGAAAGAGTGCGATTCCGCCATCTGGTTGGCGATAAGCCTTCATACCTTCGAAGATCTCTTGACCGTAATGGAAAACTGCCGTTGCTGGATCAAGTGAGAGTGGGCCGTAAGGAATTAACTCTGGTTCAGCCCAACCACCATTTTGCGTCCACTCGCAGATGACCATGTGATCTGTGTAGTACTTACCAAATCCGCCTTCGGCAACCAAGGCATCGCGAGTTGCGGCATCTTTAGCGTTGGGATTTAGTTTGATCTTCATTTTAAAGTTGCGCCAGAAGCGCATCTCCGATTTCTGTAGTGCTACGTTTCTTATCAGCGCGGGCAAGTAAATCTGCATTTACTGCAGTTTCGATCTCGCGAGCAGCATCGGCATAACCCAAGTGATCCATCATCATCGCAACTGACATAACAGTTGCCGTTGGGTCAGCTAAATTCTTGCCAGCGATATCTGGCGCTGAACCGTGCACTGGCTCAAACATTGATGGAAATGCACCTGTTGGATTGATATTGCCGGAGGCTGCAAGGCCAATGCCCCCGCAGATGGCTGCTGCGATATCGGTCAAGATATCTCCGAATAAATTGTCGGTTACGACAACGTCAAAACGTTCTGGGTTGGTAACAAAGAACATTGATGCGGCATCTACGTGAAGATAATCAGTAGTTACGCCTGGGAACTCTCTGGCAACTTCATTGAAGGTACGAGTCCAGAGGCTGCCGGCGCGAGTTAAGACGTTGTTCTTGTGAACAAGCGTTAACTTCTTGCGATCGCGCTTTTGGGCGCGCGCAAAGGCATCACGAATTACTCGCTCGGCACCGCGGCGGGTATTTAAAGATTCTTCAGTAGCGATTTCGGCATCGGTGCCTTCAGCAAGAACTCCGCCAGCGCCAACGTATGGGCCTTCGGTTCCTTCACGGACCACGATGAAATCTATTGGCGCCTTTGTTGCAAGCGGACCAGTTACACCGGCGCGCAAGACTGCAGGGCGCAAGTTGATGTAGTGATCGAATGCAAAGCGTAGTTTTAGGAGCAATCCGCGTTCTAGAACTCCACTCGGAACTGTTGGATCTCCAACCGCTCCGAGCAAGATGACATCTGCCTTAGCGATTTCAGCAAGAACGGAATCTGGAAGAACTTCACCGGTGCGATGCCAATAACCTGCGCCAAGATCGTATTCGGTCTTTGTGAAAGTCACGTCATACTTCGCCGCGACCTTATCTAGAACGCGTAGCCCTTGAGCAACTACTTCAGGACCGATTCCATCACCTGCTATAACGGCAAGATTAATATTTTTCATATCGTGCCTATTAATTCACTAAGGTAACTGAACGGACGAGATCAGCACCAGTTTCTTTAGCAACTGCCGAAACAATTGCATCTGCAACAGGTGAATCAACGGTGATAGCCATCAAAGCTTCTCCCCCGGCGCTAGCGCGGGCAACTTGCATTCCTGCAATATTGATTCCGGCTTTGCCAAGTG
>CAZKNQ010000159.1:0-2573 GCA_964554225.1 uncultured Candidatus Planktophila sp. | reverse complement strand
TGCAGGCCAACCCTTTAACCCTAAGCGTGAAGAGATTTCGCCTTCATTCATCTGCGCCCCCTTGGTAAGCGCTGGTTCTTGCGCATGCTGGGCGATGACGCCACCGAACTTTTTTACATACTCAAGGGCTCTACGCATTACTAGTGGATCATGAACACAATTTCCGTCATCACTAAATACTCGCACTCGGGCATTTGAATCTGCCATCGCGCCGATTTCAGAGAGCGCCTCACCAGCTAACCCTTGTGTAACCGCTCCGATCGGGAATACATCAACGAAGCCGGCGCTCTGACCAAGCGCATAAACCTGTTCAACCACACCTGCGGTATCTGCAACTGGTGAAGTGTTAGCCATAGCCGAGATTGCAACGTAACCACCTTTTGCTGCTGCCATCGAACCAGATAAAACTGTTTCAGCATCTTCCTTACCTGGTTCACGAAGATGGGTGTGGAGGTCAACTAAACCCGGAAGAACAACTGAACCCTTCAGATCAACGACCTGGTCAGCGGAGTTCTTCGCGAGCGATTTACCGATTGCGGTGATGACTCCGTTGGCGATTTGAAGATCACTTGCTGTTCCATCCGGCAGAGTAAGCCCAGTTAAAAGAAAGCTTGAGTTTTTGGCGCTCATTACGAAGCTCCCACCTCTCTAGAGATTCCAGCAAGCTCTCCTTCAGGTGCACCTGCCAACAACATGTACAAAATAGCCATTCTTACGCTCACTCCATTTGATACCTGCTCAACAATTACCGATCTTGCGCCATCTGCGGCATCTGCGGTGATTTCTAGACCACGGTTCATTGGACCAGGGTGCATCACGAGAGTTGAAGGTTTAAGCGCTTTTACACGATCACTATTTAGCCCAAAGTATCTTGAGTACTCGCGTGCATTAGGAAAGAACATCTCAGACATTCGCTCCAGTTGAATGCGCAGCATCATCACAGCATCTGCTCCGATAATCGCAGAATCGAAATCGTAGGAAATCTTGCATGGCCAACTTTCCACCCCAACCGGGAGAAGCGTTGGCGGTGCGACTAAGGTGACGTCAGCTCCCAACTTAGCGAGAAGCAGCACATTTGAACGCGCTACACGTGAGTGCAGGACATCGCCAACGATCACTACCTTTATTCCTGCGAGATCCTCACCTGATTTTGCCAAATGTTTACGGATTGTGAATGCATCAAGAAGTGCCTGACTTGGATGTTCATGAGTGCCATCTCCTGCATTGATAACCGCGCCGGACATCCACTTTGAATCCGCTAAACGTTGTGCAGCACCTGATGCTCCATGGCGGATGATTACAGCATCTGCGCCCATAGCCTGCAGAGTCTGCGCCGTATCCTTCAAGGATTCGCCCTTGCTGATACTTGAACCTTTAGCAGAGAAGTTAATTACATCTGCAGAAAGTCTCTTCGCTGCCGCTTCGAAAGAAATTCGAGTTCTAGTGGAATCTTCGGCGAAGAGATTTACTATCGTTCTTCCACGTAGGGTGGGAAGTTTCTTCATCGGTCCATCACTGACGCGAGCTAGTTCTTGCGCTGTATCTAAGATTGCGATCGCCTCAGTTTTACTTAAATCATTTATCGATAACAAATGCTTCACTGAGCACCACCTTCGATCAACACTTCATCAGCACCGTCGAGTTCAGTTAGATGAACTAAAACGCTCTGATCTATAGATGTTGGCAGATTCTTACCCACGAAATCTGCTCGAATTGGTAATTCGCGGTGGCCACGATCGACCAATATCGCTAACTGCACACTCTTGGGACGACCGATCTCACCAAGGGCATCAAGTGCGGCGCGGATCGTTCTGCCGGAGAAGAGAACATCATCAATGAGAACTACGTTTCTTCCTTCGACGCCAAGTGGCGGAATCAAAGTCGGCATTAGGGCGCGTGGTGGTCGCATTCGCAGATCATCACGGTGCAAGGTGATATCTAGCGTTCCTACTTGCACCGGTACCTTTTCAATCGCTTCAATGATTGTCGCAATTCGCTTGGCTAGATGCGCGCCACGAGTTGGAATTCCAAGAAGTGTGATTGATTCAGAACCTGAGTTGCGTTCTAGAATTTCATGGGAGATGCGGGTCAATGCGCGGGTGATATCTGGCGCAGGCAGGGCAAGGCTCATGGTAAATCTCCTTCCCCGCCTCGCAGGACGGGTCGTTAAAGGATGCTGGCTGATGTTACACCGAAAATCAGAACCGCTGTGGATAGCCACGATCGCTTTATGCGGAGCTGCTCTACCTTTGCCCGCATGAGCGAGATTACTTCGATTACGGCATTTACCCAGCCAACAACGAGCAGCGTCAGCGCCCGAATTCGAAAGCAACGCAAGGCGCGATCTTTAACCCTACAAGATATCGAGAGGCTCTCTGCCGGGAGGATAAAGGCGGTGGTGATGGGATCTTACGAAAGAGGCTCTCGCGCCATCTCGGTGGCCCGTGCCATCGAGATAGCTAATCTCTTCGCTATCCCCCTATCAGAGTTGCGCTTACGAAGATCTTTAATTTCGATATTTCAGGAGTTGTTTTTAAGATTGCATAAAACTGAGATCCTAAAAACAACTCCTG
>CAZKNQ010000158.1:0-2611 GCA_964554225.1 uncultured Candidatus Planktophila sp. | reverse complement strand
ATTCAGTGGCATCGATAAATACTTCGCGCATCCAATCTAGAAATTCTTGTGGGTTTGTCCCAGTAATAAGTGCGAGATTGCTTAAAACCATAAGGCGCGGAATGTGATGAACCCAAGCGCGATCTTGAATATCGGTGACGATAGTTTTAACGCAGTTCATCTGGGTTTTGCTGGGATCACTAAAGAGTGGCAAGAGTTTCTTGGTGGCATCTAATTGGTTGTTGTTTCGGTAATCCGCGCCTAAATACCAGTACATGCCATTTACATATTCGCGCCAGCCGATTACTTGGCGGATAAAACCTTCGGCCGATTCGATTGGGACAGTACCAGTATTGAACTTCTTTACAGCGGCATCGATTACTTCGCTGGCATGTAGTAACCCATTATTTAAGTAGGGGCTAAGTAGTGAATGGTGCAGCGCCCAGTTATCAAGGGCCATCGCATCTTCGTATGGACCAAAGGTGGCAAAGTGCTTTTCGATGAAGTTATTTAGCTGAGCAAGGGCACCTTTGCGCGTTGTGGCCCAGGTAGTTGTTGGGGTGAAGCCCAGTTCTTTACCAACTTCAAGATCAATCTCATCAGGTTTATGTTCTAAATACTTGGGCCAGGTGTAGTTTTTAGGGGGAGGCAGACGGTTCTCTTTATCGAAGTTCCAGGCACCACCTGTTGGCTTACCATTTTCGATCAAGATATTTAACCGTGCGCGCTGTGCGCGATAGAAAGTTTCCATCAGATAACTCTTCTGCGAATCCGCCCAGATGAAGAAATGCTTGCGGGTGGTTAAGAAGAAGTCATTTTCTATAAATTCTGCGCCAAACTCTTTGAGTTGTTCCATCTGGCGATGCGATGAAGGTTCAGCGCAGATTAACTTGTGGGATTTATATTTCTTTTGAACCTTGGTTAAGCCATCGGTTGTAGTTGACGCTTTCTCATATTCAACGGTGAATCCTTCATCGCGAAGTGATTGTGCGAAGTGACGGGCGGATGAGATAAGAAAATGCAGGCGTTGCGGGTGCCAATTACGGCCGGTGGTCATGCGCGCGCTTTCGACCATGACAATTACATCTAGCTTGGCATCTGATTTCTTAAATGCGCCAAATTAGCGGTGCAGGTTATCAAACGGAATATAGATCAGCTGCGACATGCCTAAAGAGTAATTGGATCAGCGTTTTTACGCGCCTTTTAGCTACTTCTTTTTAAAGCCAGTTGGGCACTTTGGTGGTGCGCCGGTTACCTTCTTGGTGGTTTTGCCTTTCACGCAGGTAATCGTGGATCTCTTAGGTGCCACAGTCTTTGTTGCTTGCGCAGGTTGTTTAACGGCTTGCTCTGGCCCTTTGAATCTAACTGCCAATGTAGGTGAAGAGTAGGTAAAGCCGTAGGCGCGCAGGTTGATCCAATCGTTCTTCGAATCATATTTCGAAGTTACCGTTGCAATCTTTTTGCTGCCATCTTGATAAGAGACTTCAACTTTGGCATAACCGGCGGCGATTGCTGGGTCGATGCCCCACCAGTCGCGAGCACGGTTGCCCTTAATCTTTAACTCCATCCAACCTTGGATTTCGTTACCGAATTCATCGAAGTGAACGTTGCCAACCTTTACGACGATCTGCTGGTTATCGCGGTCAAAGCGGAAATCACTTAGACACCACCAACCGTTGGTGCCAAGAATTACATCATCGGGGCGAGTTTCACCAGTCTTATTACCTGCATCGTAATAAATCATATTTACTGCGATGTTTCTTTGAGTGGACCTGGCTTTAAGTAAATTCTGTTCGCATACTTGATCGCCAACGTTTGCAGACGGGCTATTTTCTGGAAGTCCCTTTACCGTAATTATGTCGCCAGCAACGCTTACCTCTGGATCGCGAACATTAGAAAGAACCCACTTGATTTTCTTTGCAAATCCTGAACTCTTTAATTTAAACTCAAAATAGTAGCCTTCTGGAAGTGAGCCTTGAGTCTGGCTAAATGCAATGGTATTGATCTGCAAACTACCGCTCATTAGGTGAACGTATGCATGTACGACATCCGTGCCATCGCTATTTTTTATTCCTGCTGGTAATTTCCAATGTGATATCGACTCGACTTCATCCTTTACATAAGCAGAGTTTTCAATCGGCTCTCCTTGCGGAGTGTTCACGATTAACCAATATTGCACAGCCTCACTTGGTTTGAAATTTTTAGGTGGTTGATATGTAAGAGGTCCGACATCAGTTCCATCTGATTTATAAAGATGGATCGCTGCTACACAATCATTTGTAATCTGCCATTCATCGCGACAAGGTATCCATTGGCCATATCGCACATCGGTTAGACCGGTCTGTTTCCACCACTTTGGTTCAGGCGGCATCGGAAATGGATCGGCGGCGCTGGCGGGGGTTAACGTGGTGGCAGCCAACAGTAAGGCGATCGCGATGCGAAGGACTGAACGAGTTCTCATGGCTACTTCACCGTTTCTTTTACCTCTTTTTATGCGCCCAGTGCGGTTGTCGGCGCGCTGGATTAGAGTCTAAATCTAGGTAGTCCTATGCCCGTCTGCAATAGCAGTTGGCTCGAAGGAGGCAGAAATGTTTGAACTATTGGCGCTTGCCGCAGTTATCTATCTCTTTAT
>CAZKNQ010000157.1:0-2613 GCA_964554225.1 uncultured Candidatus Planktophila sp. | reverse complement strand
TTTGGCTTAACGATTAGGGATGCCGCTAGGTCAAGGCGACGACGCATTCCACCGGAGTAAGTCTTAATTGGACGCTTTGCACTTTCAGTAAGTGAAAATCGCTCTAGCAACTCTTCAGCGCGAGCAACAGATGCTTTCTTTCCTAAGTGATAGAGCTGACCAAACATCACTAAGTTATCCCAGCCAGTTAAAATCTCATCAACTGCGGCATATTGGCCTGATAGCCCAATAACTTCGCGCACTTTCTCTGGATGTTTGATTACATCAATTCCGCCGACCATCGCGCGACCTGAATCTGGGCGAAGTAGCGTTGCGAGAATACGAACCGAGGTTGTTTTGCCTGCACCATTTGGTCCAAGCACGCTTAAAACAGTTCCTTCTTCAACATCAAGTGAGAGGTGATCTAAGGCACGAACAGCGCCATTTCTATAAGTTTTTACTAAGTCTTCAGCGATAACAGATTTCACGGAGTAAACTTAGCGCAATCAACCCCAACTTTAAAAATCTCTCACTACGCCTGAAAGGCATGTGGTAAAAACTTTGAACCTTTCGGCTCGCTTTAAACCCTCAAATCCTTTTGCTGAGTTCCCACGCGAAGTTGGTGTTCTAGTTTTTTCATCTTTCTTCGTTGCAGTTGGCTTCGGCATCATCGCGCCAACGATTCCATTATTCGCTAAATCTTTTGGAGTAAATAACGCGCAAGTAGGCTTAATTATCTCCTCATTTGCTCTAGCTAGATTCGCCAGTGGTCTATTTGCAGGAAAATTAGTTGATAAATTCGGCGAGAGGATCGTTTACACCACTGGAGTTGGCTTTGTTGCCCTTTCTTCTTTCGCAGCTGCCTTCTCGCAGAATTACGAACAGCTGCTGATCTACCGCGCAGCTGGCGGTCTTGGCTCATCCATGTTCTCAGTTGCTGCGGGTTCAATTGTTCTGCGTGCAGTTGATGACACTAGACGTGCTCGCGCACAATCTCTTTACAACGGTAGTTTCTTGTTGGGCATGATGGCAGGCCCAGTTATTGGTGGCTTCTTAACCGCCTTCTCACTTCGTGCGCCGCTATTTATTTACGCAGTTCTACTCGTTATCTCAAGCGCTGCAGGTGGTTTCTTACTTCGAAACTCAACACTTGCAGCGCGCCCAACTGAAAAAAGCACACAAGTAAAGACTCCTCTGCGCGATGCACTTTCAAGCAAGCCATACCTAATCGCGCTAATCATCTCTTTCTGCAGCGCTTCCATCTTCTTTGGGATGAGTCGTTCTATCCTGCCGCTCTTTATGGTCGAAGATCAAAAATCAACTGCCGGTTTCCTTGGAATCGGATTTACAGTTGCATCAATCGTGCAAGGAATTCTCTTGCTGAAAGCCGGCAGTCTCTCTGACTCCAAAGGCCGTAGATTCTCAGCCCTGATTGGGTCTTCACTAGTTTGTTCATCAGTAGTGATTTTATTCTTCACCTATCAACCATGGATGTTCTTAGTTTCGATGGCTATCTCTGGCGTAGGAGCAGCCTTCTTATCAACTACTCCATCGGCAATTGTGGGAGATGTAATGAGAGGCAAGGGCGGGCAAGTAATCGCGCTCTTCCAGATGTCTGGTGATGCTGGCGCCATGGTTGCACCTATCGCACTTGGCTTTATCGCAGACCATTACGGATTCCGCCCCGCATTTGCAGTTAGCGCAGGTCTAATGTTTATCGCACTCTTTGCAGCAACAAAATTGCCCGAGACGCGGAGTTCGCATCTCGGGCAATCCAGTTAATCTATTTCTTTAGTCACTATTGCGAAGGATTGAGAGCAATCTCAATACTTCTAGGTACAACCAAACGATTGTGACCATCAGACCAAAGCCCATACGCCATGACTCTTCTTGTGGAGCCCCTGAAGCGATAGCACGTTCAATCTGATCGAAATCAAGGACGAGGAAGAATGTTGCAAGTGCAACTGCAGCTACTGCAATAAGTAGACCAGTTGCTCCACCAGGACGTCCTGTGAAGATTGTGATGAGTGAAAAGACTAAGTAACCAATTAACGCACCAACCATGATGCGAGTGAACTTAGGTGTTACACGAATCTTTCCACTGCGGTATGCAACCAAGATTCCACCGAATGCACAAAGTGTTCCGATGACTGCTTGGCCAACAATGCCTGAATACGCTTCGTTGTAGATACGGCTGATTGTTCCGAGTGCAAGTCCTTGCGCTGCTGCATAAGCAACGATTAGAGGTACACGAACTTTCTTTGAAAAAGTGTTAACCATTGCAAGAACAAAACCACCAAGGAAGCCAACAAGTGCAAGCCCTGGGCTGTTAGCACCCCAAGCAAATGCACCGACTGCGACCAAAACTGCAAACAAGGTTGCAGTACGCATTACGACATCGTCCATGGTCATACGACCGGTGCGAAGTGATGATGCTGCTGGTGCTGCGTATGTTGCTTCGAGCGAATCGTTACTCAAACGAGTTGGATCCATTTGAGCAAAACCACGGTTCGAACGAGTTAGAACTGGATTTGAACTGCGCACTAATTTCCCTTTCTAGGAAATCTCGCCCCGTTCGGGGAGAGGTAGGTAAGCCCTATTTAAAACCACTTTCCTGAGAATTTCATTCCAAAG
>CAZKNQ010000156.1:0-2652 GCA_964554225.1 uncultured Candidatus Planktophila sp. | reverse complement strand
CAGGATGTACAAAAGTTATACAAACTTTTATCGACGCCGGAGTTGATGCGATCGAAATTGGTTTTCCGTATAGCGATCCCGTAATGGATGGTCCTACGATTCAGGCCGCAGCGGTCACCGCTCTAGAAAATGGCACGGGTGCTGCGGAAGTTATGTCGGCGTTGAAAGCGGCGACGGACGGTGGAGTTGCTGCAGTAGTAATGACTTACTGGAACCCCATTGAGCGTTACGGTGTTCAAGAATTCGCTGAAGCAATTGCAGCAAACGGTGGATCGGGTGTAATCACTCCCGATCTAACAATTGAGGAGTCCGCTACTTGGCTAGGTGCCATGAAAGAGAATTCAATTAACCCGATATATGTAATTGCGCCAAGTACATCCGATGCACGCATGCCAAAAGTGACCGCGGCTTGCGGTGGATTTGTTTATGCTGCGAGTTTGATGGGTGTAACCGGGGCGCGTAATTCAGTTTCGTCCGGCGCTGCAGATTTAGTTGCGCGAATTCGCACAACAACTGGTCTACCAGTTGCTGTTGGCTTAGGGGTTTCAACCCGCGAACAAGCCAAGGGAGTCGCCGCATATGCTGATGGAGTCATTGTTGGATCAGCCTTTATCAAGGCGTTGCAAGATGCCCCAGATGAAGAATCTGGCTTGGCTGCAGTTAAAGAGTTAGCAACCGAGTTAGCGAAAGGTGTTCGTGAGGGACGATGAGTAAATTTGAAAAGTTACAACCTTGGATTGGTCTTGTTTGTCGTCTTACCCTCGGAGGAGTTCTCTTTGTCGCAGGTTATTTAAAGGTTGACAAGCTCGAAGTTTCTCAAATGGCAGTTCGCTCATACGAACTTCTTCCTATTCCAATCGCCAATTTTCTTGGGCAGACCCTGCCATTCTTTGAAGTTGCAATCGGATTATTACTAATCGTTGGAGCGGCAACGCGCGCCGTTGCGGCGCTTGGTGGATTTACCATGTTTATCTTTATCATCGCAATTGCACAGGCCTGGGCGCGCGGCCTAAATATTGATTGCGGTTGCTTTGGCGGGGGAGGCACAGTAGCTCCCGGAGAGACACGCTACCTTCAGGAGATTCTCAGAGATGCTGGGCTAGTGGCGATGGCTCTATTCTTAATCCGATATCCAGTAACTAAATTTTCAATCGATAAGGCGCCCAAACAATCTAACGCAGGAGATACGGAATAAAGATGGCACAAGTTAAAAAATCAAACGGCGGCAAAGATAATTTTACTCGCAACTTAGTTGTTGCGGTCGTAGTTGGCGTGGCTCTAATTATGTTGGTGCCAACAGTTCTCTCTAACCGCGGTGATTCCACCGCTGCAATTCCTGCCAGCGCTTCGGTTGAAGATGGTTATGGAATAGTTTTCAATAAAGAGTTAACTGGAGTTCCGTTTATCGAAATTTATGAGGATTTTCAATGTCCTGCTTGCGCCCGCTTTGAAGCGATCAGTGGTCCCTACATAGAAGAGTTAATTTCTACCAAGAAGGCGAAGGTCGCATTCCATATGCTCTCGTTCCTTGGCGGCGAATCACAGCTTGCAGCAAATGCAGCAGCATGTTCGGCAGATCAAGGTAAGTTCCTCGACTTCCACAGAACTCTCTATGCAAATCAGCCAGCGGAAAACACAGGTGCGTGGACATCGCAGTATTTCGCGACGCTAGGGATCGGACTGGGAATTTCTAGCCCCGATTACGACAAGTGTGTACAAGGTCAGGATTACATGGGTTGGGTTAAGAACGTCGCTGAAGAAGGTTCCAAAAGGAATATCAACTCGACGCCAACTGTTTTGATCAATGGTAAGGAAATAGATCGCAACACCGCATACGGAAGTCTCGCTGACTTCATGCTTGCAGTTGAAAAAGCCTAACTAGCTTTCGCATGATTCGTTCGATACCAACTCCATCCATTTCAGAAGTTTCTATCGGACCTTTCACCGTACATTTTTATGCACTCTGCATCATTGCCGGAATTGCGGTTGCAATTTGGCTAGGCAATAAGCGCCTTGCCGCCCGCGATGAATCCTTAAGAGGTGTTGTCTCTGAAGTTGCGGTAATCGCAGTTCCTTCAGGAATTATTGGCGGCCGTCTTTATCACGTCATCACAACGCCAGAAGATTTCTTCGGAAAAGATGGCGACCCAGTCGCGATCTTAAAACTTTGGCAAGGCGGCCTCGGGATCTGGGGTGCGATATCGCTAGGTGCGCTCGGTGCTTTCTATTCATATCGAAAACTCGCGCGCTCCATGAACCTGCCAAGTTTCGGAGTGTTCCTTGATGCAATTGCGCCAGGAATTCTCTTTGCGCAGGCGATAGGGCGATTTGGAAACTGGTTTAACGCCGAACTCTTTGGCCGTCCACTAGATACTTGGTGGGGTCTATCAATTCCATATAAATATCGACCAAGTGGATATGGTCTCATTGAAACTTTCCATCCCACCTTTTTGTATGAAGCGATCTGGTGCACGTTAATCGCCTTTGTTTTGATGGGTCTATCTAAAAATTGGTCTGCCGGTTGCACCTTTGCCGCATATGTCTGTAGTTATTCACTCGGTCGCTTCTTTATCGAATCTATCCGTATTTATCCAGCACATACTTTTGCGGGGCTACGGATACATCAATAGGTGAACATGGGGCTAGAGCTGG
>CAZKNQ010000155.1:0-2667 GCA_964554225.1 uncultured Candidatus Planktophila sp. | reverse complement strand
CCATGAGCGAGAACTTCGGCGTCCCAGACCAGATCATCGACCAGCTAGTAGATATCGATCCAAGTGAGACCGCCGAATGGCAAGCCTCCTTCGACGCTGCGCTTAATAGCGCAGGTCCTGTCCGCGCTCGTTACCTAATCTTGAAGTTGCTCCAGCGCGCTCACGAAAAAAATATCGGTGTTGCCGCCCTTCGCAATACCGATTACATCAACACTATTACTCCAGAGAATGAACCAGCATTCCCTGGTGATGAAGCAATCGAACGTCGCATCCGCGCTTATATACGCTGGAACGCTGCAATGTTGGTTCACCGCGCACAACGCCCCGGCATTGGAGTCGGTGGACATATCTCTACTTACGCATCATCTGCTGCACTTTATGAAGTTGGCTTTAACCACTTCTTCCGCGGACAAGATCACCCAGGCGGCGGAGATCAAATCTTCTTCCAGGGCCACGCATCTCCCGGAATGTATGCCCGCGCATTTATGGAAGGTCGCTTAAGCGAACATCAACTAGATGGTTTCCGTCAGGAACTTTCTCATCAAGGTGGCGGACTCTCTTCTTATCCGCACCCACGTTTGATGCCAGAGTTCTGGCAGTTCCCAACAGTTTCTATGGGAATTGGTCCAATCAATGCAATTTACCAAGCGCGTTTTAACCGTTACTTACATAACCGTGGAATTAAAGATACAAGCCAACAAAATGTCTGGGCATTTCTCGGCGATGGAGAAGTTGATGAAGTCGACACCTTGGGTGCGATTGGTCTGGCTTCACGTGAGAAGTTAGATAACTTAACTTTCGTTGTTAACTGTAACTTGCAGCGCCTTGATGGTCCGGTTCGCGGAAATGGCAAGATTATTCAAGAGCTGGAATCAATCTTTGGTGGCGCCGGCTGGAACGTAATCAAGGTTGTCTGGGGCCGCGAATGGGATCCACTACTTGCCCAAGATCGCGAAGGCGCACTTGTAAATATTATGAACACCACACTCGATGGTGATTACCAAACATTTAAGGGTGAAAGTGGTGCATACGTTCGCGAACATTTCTTTGGTCGCGATCCACGAACTGCAGCGATGGTTGCAAACTGGTCAGATGATCAGATCTGGAACCTAAAACGCGGTGGACATGATTACCGTAAACTTTATGCTGCTTACGCTGCCGCATCACAACCAAATGGTCGCCCAACAGTTATCTTGGCGAAGACCGTTAAGGGTTGGACACTTGGTTCGCACTTCGAAGCTCGTAACTCAACGCACCAGATGAAGAAGATGTCACTTGAAGATATCGTCGAATTCCGCGATCGCTTGGGTATTCCAATTGCAGATGAGAAGTTGGATAAGTACACACCTCCTTATTACAAGCCAGCTGCAGATTCTGCTGAGGCGAAATATCTCGAAGAACGTCGCGCCGCACTTGGTGGATCAATTCCACGTCGCCGCAGCGTTTCTCGTCCATTGGCACAACCTGCCGATGAAGCATACGAATCTGTTAAGCGCGGATCTGGTCAGCAAGAAGTTGCAACCACCATGGCATTTGTTCGTATGTTGAAAGATCTCGTTAAGGATCCAGGACTCGGTGCGCGTTTAGTACCGATCATTCCTGATGAAGCTCGTACCTTCGGTATGGATTCATTGTTCCCAACGCTAAAAATTTACTCACCACACGGTCAGCAATACACCGCGGTCGACCGCGAGCTAATGCTTTCCTATAAGGAATCAACCGCCGGTGTCATCCTTCACGAAGGTATTAACGAAGCTGGTTCCGTTGCTTCATTTACTGCTGTTGGATCTTCATACTCAACGCACGATGAACCAATGATTCCGATCTACATCTTCTACTCAATGTTCGGATTCCAGCGCACTGGAGATGCTTTCTGGGCTGCTGCCGATCAGTTGGTACGTGGTTTCGTAGTAGGAGCGACTGCAGGTCGTACAACTCTTAACGGTGAAGGTTTGCAACACGAAGATGGTCACTCACCACTTCTAGTTTCAACTAACCCAGCAGTTGTCGCATACGACCCAGCGTTTGCTTACGAACTCGGACATATCGTTAAAGATGGTCTACGTCGTATGTATGGCGAAAACAGCGAGAACGTTTACTACTACTTAACTGTTTACAACGAGCCATACGTTCAACCAGCAGAACCTGAGAACTTGGATGTAGAAGGTTTGCTCAAGGGAATTTATCTATTCCAGCAAGGTCCAAAGCAGCGCAAGAAAGTTGCACAGATCTTGGCATCTGGCGTTGGCATGAACTGGGCGCTAAGAGCGGCGAAACTTCTTGAATCTGATTGGGGAGTTTCTGCCTCAGTTTGGTCAGTTACTTCATGGAATGAACTACGCCGCGACGGTTTGGCTGTAGATCGCCACAACTTCTTAAACCCATCCGATCAACGCACCGCATACGTTGCCAAGAAACTTGCCAACGCAGAAGGTCCGGTCATCGCAGTTAGCGATTACATGCGTGCAGTACAAGATCAGATCGCACCATGGGTAAACCAAGATTTCACATCACTTGGTACCGATGGATTTGGACTTTCTGATACTCGTGGCGCACTTCGTCGTCACTTCAAGGTTGATGCCGAATCAATCGTGATCGCAACACTTGCAGCCCTTGCTAAGAGCGGCGATGTAAAGGCGAGCGTGGTTCAGGATGCGATAAATAAGT
>CAZKNQ010000154.1:0-2668 GCA_964554225.1 uncultured Candidatus Planktophila sp. | reverse complement strand
TCCTTCACTAACGCTCTCGCCAAGTGCGGGCATCGTGATAATTGTTCCAGCAGATGGTGCAGCAACAACTGGAGCTGCCGGAGCTGCTGGAGGGGGAGTAACTGGCGCAGCAACAACTGGTGCGGCCGGAGGTGGAGTAACCGGCGCTGCAGCAACAGGCGCTGCAGGTGCTGGAGTCGAAGCGGGCGCTGCACCATCGGCGATGATTGCAAGTTCTGCTCCAACTGGAACGGTCTGATCAATTGCAACAACTATTTTTTGCAAGATTCCGGCAACAGGTGAAGGAATTTCAGTATCGACTTTGTCGGTTGAAACTTCAAGGAGTGGTTCATCCATTGCGACATGATCGCCTTCGGATTTAAGCCAACGTGTGACTGTACCTTCGCTGACACTTTCGCCTAGTGCTGGCATAGTTACTGAGAAAGTCATTGCGTTTTCCTATTCTCTATCCGTGAGCGTGAAGTGGTTTGCCGGCAAGTGCCATATGCGCCTCACCCATTGCTTCGGAAAGCGTTGGGTGGGCGTGGATCAAAGGAGCAACATCATCTGCTGATGCTTCCCAGTTAAAGATTAATTGTGCTTCTGCGAGAAGTTCACCAACACGTGAACCGACCATGTGAATTCCTAGAACTGGTCCACCTTTTTGTGAAACCAGCTTTATTGAACCCGCTGTACGCAGAATCTGCGCCTTACCATTTCCCGCCAGGTCGTAGTTGAGTTCTACAACATCGTAACCACGCTCTTTTGCTTGCGCGGTTGTTAGACCTACTGAGGCAACTTCTGGTTCTGAGTAGGTAACTCGTGGAACACCGTCATAGTTAATTGGGCGTGGGTTAAGTCCTGCGATTTCTTCAGCAACCAAAATGCCTTCTCCAAAACCAACATGAGCGAGTTGCAGCGTTGGAATCAGATCTCCAACTGCCCAAATGCCTGGAACATTGGTGCGGCACTTGTTATCAACTAAAACATATCCACGATCCATTGCGATCCCTTGTTCTTCATAACCTAGGTTGGCTGAGACTGGACCGCGACCAACTGCGACAAGAAGTACTTCAGCGGTAAATGTCTTTCCATCTTCCAGCGTGATTGTTACGCCATCGGCTGTGACTTTATGAGATTTGAAGCGAACGCCAAGTTCAAAGTTGATTCCGCGCTTGCGGTAGGCGCGCTCTAACTGCTTGCTGGATGACTCATCTTCAAGTGCTACAAGATGTGGCAGACCTTCAATAATTGTTACGTCAGCGCCGAATGATTTCCAGACAGATGCGAATTCGCAGCCGATGACTCCGCCACCAAGAACAATTACGCTCTTTGGCACATATTCCATCTTCATCGCTTGATCAGATGTGATGACTTTCTTTCCATCAATATCTAAACCAGGCAGAGTTCGAGCATATGAACCAGTTGCAAGGAGAATATTTTTGCCGGTGTATCGAGCACCGTTTACTTCGATGGTGTCCTTTGCGACTAACTTTCCGTGGCCTTCAATAAAGGTGATGTTCCGCGATTTAACCAGACCTTGCAGACCTTTATGTAACTTAGTTATGACGCCATCTTTATAAGCGTTTACGCCGGTCATATCTATTGAATTAAAAGTTGCATTTACGCCGAAGTGGCTCGCATCGCGTGCGCCATCGGCAATCTCGCCAGCATGGAGCAGGGCCTTAGTTGGGATACATCCGCGGTGGAGACAAGTGCCGCCTAACTTATCTGCCTCGATTAGCGCCACGGATAGACCGAGTTGAGCGCCACGTAGCGCAGCTGCGTAACCGCCACTGCCGCCACCTAAAACTACGAGATCAAAGTTAGACACGTCTGCTGACTCCTTCATCACCCCAGCGCCACATAGCGGCTTGATTAGCCCCTATCTTGCCAGTTCTAGCGCCTGATTACGAAATGGCGGCTGATTCAGCAAGGCCCACCAATGAGCGCAAAGCAACACCGGTGCCGCCGACTGGCGTATAACCGTATGGCTCGCCTTCGTTATAGGCCGGACCTGCGATATCGAGATGTAACCAAGGTAACTCAGGTGCGATGAACTCCTTTAGGAAGAGACCCGCGACCATCATTCCACCCATACGTTCACCGATATTTGCCATGTCCGCTACTGGTGAATCAAGGGATGCACGAAGTTCAACAGGAAGTGGCATTGGCCAGAACGCTTCTCCAACCTCTTTGGTTATTGCAAAGAAGTGATCGCTAAATTGTTGATTATTAGTCATGATGGCGCTGGTGCGTGTGCCTAGTGCAACAACTTGGGCACCAGTAAGAGTTGCAACATCAATGATGCCGTCGAGATCTTTATTCTCTTGCGCCTTTACGAGTGCATCACCCAGCACTAAACGACCTTCAGCATCAGGGTTCAATACTTCAATTGTTTTCCCGCCGTACATTGTGATGATGTCACTTGGACGAGTTGCGCTATCACTAACCATATTTTCTGCAAGCGGTGCGTAACAATCGATAGCGATCGGCAACTTAAGAAGTGCAATTGCGATAGTTGCTGCGCAAACAGCGGCAGCCCCTGACATATCGGATTTCATCGCTTCCATTCCGGCAGCTGGCTTAAGCGCTAAGCCACCCGTATCGAAGGTGATTCCCTTGCCAACATAGGCATAAGTCTTGCGCGCCTTGGCTTTAATTGGGCGTTATGAAATTTGCAGTAACC
>CAZKNQ010000153.1:0-2673 GCA_964554225.1 uncultured Candidatus Planktophila sp. | reverse complement strand
AATTCATTCTCACCGCTGGTGCACCAGGAAAACGTTTTGCTACGCCACATGCACGTATCTTGATGCACCAACCATTGGGTGGAATCGGCGGTACCGCAACAGATATTCGCATTCAGGCAGAACAGATGGCGATTACCAAGCAGACCATGTCTGAGCTAAATGCTAAGCACACTGGTCAGCCGCTTGAAAAGATAATTGCTGATTCAGATCGCGATAACTGGTTCAACGCTAAAGATGCACTCGCATATGGATTTATCGATCACATCGCTACAAACGATGGACAAGTCGCGGGAGGCAAGAAGTAATGAAACATATCCAAGAAATTACCAACCGCTACGTTCTTCCAACAATTGAAGAAAAGACTGCCTACGGTTATAAGCGCCTTGACCCTTATACAAAGCTATTCGAAGAGCGCATCATCTTCTTGGGTCAACCAATTGATGACACCGTTGCAAACGATGTAATGGCCCAGTTGTTGACTCTTGAGTCAATGGATCCAGATCGCGATATCTCGATCTACATCAACTCACCTGGTGGATCATTTACAGCGCTAACTGCAATTTATGACACTATGCAATTTGTTCGCCCAGACATCACCACAATTTGTCTTGGACAAGCAGCATCAGCTGCAGCGATCATCCTTGCGGGTGGAACAAAAGGTAAGCGTTACGGTCTAGAACATTCTCGAATCCTTATCCACCAACCTTCATCTGAAGGTGGGGGACAGGCATCAGATATCGAAATCCAAGCGCGCGAAATCATGCGTATGCGCGGACTCCTCGAAACGATGCTCGCTAAGCATTCCAACAAGAGCATTGAAGAAATCGAGAAAGATATCGAACGCGACAAGATCCTTACCGCTGCTGAAGCAGTTGAATACGGAATTATAGATAGGGTTATGTCATCACGAAAGGCGAAGCCTTCCGCGTAATGTCTGATTAAGTTTTAAAAAAAGGGGCGTCGGTCTAGAAATGTTTAAAAAATATTTCGAACCCGGCGCTCTTTTTTCATATAAGGCCTACAGAAACCTATTAATCTCAAACGTTCTTACCGTAATAGCCATGTCTGCTTTTCCGATTGCACTTGCTGTGACAGTTCTTGACGCTGGTGGTTCTGCCTCAACTCTCGGTTTGATTCTGGCGGCACGCGTTCTATCTGGAGTTTTGCTTGCTCCAGTTGGCGGCGTCTGGGTAGATCGTTTGCCAAGAAAAATGATTCTGATTTTTTCTGATGGATTTAGAGCCGTTATCGGAAGCGTTGTCATCTTTATTAGGCCAGAGAGCATCTCCATGTGGATTCTTGGCGGAATTGTTGTACTGATGGGTGTTAGCGATGCATTTGGTGGCCCTGCTGCCGGCGCAATCATTCCAAGTCTGATTCCAGATCATTTACTTCCTTCTGGAAATGTAATCCGTGGAATCTTATTGAAAGGCAGCCATATTGCTGGGCCAGGAGTTGCTGGAGTAATTGTTGTTGCTCTGGGAACACACGCAACCTACATAGCAACCTCTGTCTTCTTTCTTCTTGGTGCGATCTTGCTTATCCGAATCGATGAGGGTCCTGCAGTTGCGCCGGTTGATAAGGAGAACAAATTCTTTCATGAGATTCGTGAAGGGCTAAGAGTCGTTTGGTATTACAAGTGGATTGCCGCGATGATCCTTATGGCATCTGTTCAGTTGATGATTGTGATTGGAGTTGAAAACGTCCTATTACCGGTAATTACAAAAAGAGATTTCGGTACCGCATCAGTTTTTGCAACTTCAGCTGCACTCTTTAGTTTGGGTGGGGCAATTTCAGCTGTTATTTGCATCAAAGCAAAAGTTAAAAATCCGGGCCTCGTTTCCGTAGTCGTCTGGGGTTTATTTATCTGTGCACCACTAGTTCTGGCTTTTCCTTCTTCAAAAGAATTAATTTTCTTGGCATATTTTGCAGCCGGTTTCTCAGTTGGGCCCTGGGAAGCTTTCTGGGCAACTCAAGTACAACGCGAAGTTCCGGCTGCCTACCAAGGCCGTGTTTTTAGCATTGACTACATGGGATCACTTGGCTTGATGCCTTTGGGTATGGCACTTGCTGGACCGATGGTAAATGTCTTTGGCGAGAAAGAACTTTTGATCGGCGTAGCGGTTTTTCACTTACTAATCTGCGGCATCGTCTTGTTGGTGCCGGGAGTTAAAGAGATGAAATCGACCAAGCCGCCTTACTCTCCTGATAAGTCAACCGTGTAATTCATCTATGGGCGAACATCCCCAAGCCTGATTTAGCCCACAAAATTTCGTGCGCAAATCTATTCTTATCCCATGACTCGTATCGGTGAAACAAGCGACCTGCTCAAATGTTCCTTCTGTGGCAAGACACAGAAGCAGGTAAAGAAACTCATCGCCGGTCCTGGCGTTTATATCTGCGATGAATGTATTGAGCTCTGTAATGAGATCATCGTTGAAGAACTCTCAGAAGCAAGCACTCTTGGATTAACCGAACTTCCAAAACCACAAGCAATCTTTGAATTTCTAGATCAATATGTAATTGGCCAAGACCGTGCCAAAAAATCTTTAGCGGTTGCCGTTTACAACCACTACAAGCGCGTGCAATCAGGTGAAGCAAAAGGCGAAGATGGCGTAGAACTAGCCAAGTCAAATATTTTGTTACTCGGCCCAACTGGTTGTGGCAAGACTC
>CAZKNQ010000152.1:0-2753 GCA_964554225.1 uncultured Candidatus Planktophila sp. | reverse complement strand
TAACGCAATCCACTTTTGACCCGGAACGAGTTCTGCGCGGAATGACCACGCCAGATCAATCTCATTTACCAAACGAATACCAGCCGCTTGCGCCTTAACGACAAGCGGATGGCTCTCTTTCCAGCCTGGAGAGATCACAAGAAATGAAAATTCAGTGATATCTATTTGATCAGTCTTGGAGACGCGAAAGCCTTCTATTGATTCAACATGATCATCTGCAAAGAGAATCGATGCACCTTTAGCGCTGAGCGATCTGGCAACAGCGGTACCAGTTACTCCAGCGCCGAGGATTAATACGCTTTCTCCAGATAAATTAATGGCCATATCTGATCGGCCTTATGCCGTGACCCATTGCGCGTAGAAGAGCCCTAAACCAGCAGCAACGCAGAGGCCAGCGATGATCCAGAAGCGAAGCACAATTGTTACTTCACCCCAACCCATTAACTCGAAGTGATGTTGCAATGGAGCCATCTTAAAGATGCGTTTTCCACCAGTGATTTTAAAATAGGCAACTTGCAGAATTACTGAAGCGCTAATAATTACAAATAAGCCACCGAGCGGGATTAAGAGCAGTTCAATTCGCAGCGTTGTTGCGATACCTGCGAGGGCGCCACCGAGTGCGAGTGAACCGGTATCTCCCATAAATATCTTTGCTGGCGAAGCGTTCCACCAGAGAAAGCCGGCACACGCCCCGGCCATAGCTGCAGATAAGACTGCAATATCAAGTGGATCTCGAACTAGATAACAGTTAGCCCCAGGTGAGACAGCGCAACTCTGACCAAATTCCCAAACACCGATCAAGATGAAGGCGATGAAAGTCATCACCGCAGCGCCTGTAGCTAAACCATCTAAACCATCTGTGAGGTTTACGCCGTTACTTGTTGCCGTAACCATGATTACCACCCAGATAACCACCAGGGTAGTCCCTAAGGTAATTGAAGTATCGCGAACTGTAGATAAGTTCTGGGAAATTGGAGTCAAGCCATCGCGATCTGGAAAGAGAGTTCCTAGGTATGCAAAAGTTCCGGCAACAACAATTTGTCCAAAGATTTTCTGCTTAGCGTTTAAGCCAAGTGACTTCTGGCGAGAAACTTTTAACCAATCATCTAAGAAGCCAACAAATCCGAGACCGAACATCAGACCCAGAACCAAGAGCGCCGAGGTGGTGACTGCATTTTGCGAAATTGCGTGAGCAATAAAATATCCAAAGGCGGATGCGAAGATAATAATGATGCCGCCCATAGTTGGAGTGCCGCGCTTGGTGTGGTGTGAAGAAGGGCCATCATCTCTAATAATCTGACCGTATCCGCGGCGGGCAAGAATACGAATTAATCCAGGGGTTGCGAATAGAGATAAGAGCAAAGCGATCGAACCGGCGATCAGAATTTCTCTCATCTAACTCACTCCCTCAACTTCACGGCTATTCCATTTTCCAACAATTAATTCTGCGACTTCTTCAAACTTTTCCGCTCGAGATGCTTTCACTAGAACTACATCCCCCTGGCTCATCTGACTTACTAGTTCGGCTGCCAACTCTTTAGAGTCGAATAAGTGAACCGTTGTAGTGCCAGAAGCACTCATCTGCGCCGCATACTCTGGGGCACCGACGCAGACGAGATGATCAATTCCTAACTCTGACGCAAGGGTGCCAAGTCGCGAATGATGTTGCAGAGATGACGCGCCGAGTTCATGCATCTTTCCTAAGAATGCCCAAGATTGCCCACCTCGTTCTTGGGCGAAAAGCACCAGCGTCCGTAGTGCGGCCTCGGCCGACTCGGGACTTGAATTGTAAGAATCATTGATTAGAACTAGCCCATCTAGTTCGGATACATCCATCCGCCACTTGCTGTGAAGTTCGGCGGTAGAAAGCGCCCCGGCAATTAAATCAATTGAGATATTTAAGTTAGTTGCGATCGCTGCCGCGGCAAGTGCGTTCGCTACTTGATGAATTCCAATAATTCTTAAGGCAACTGAGGCGCGACCCGCCGGAGTAACCAAATCAAAGTGCGGACGACCCTCGCGAATTTCAATATCCGTCGCGCGCACATCAGAACTAGTTGATTCTCCGAATGTCACGGTTTTGCCGTTATGCAAGGAAGCCATCGCTGGTGTGTACTTATCGTATTGACCGAGAACAGATACCGCAGAATCCTTTAGTGACGAAATCATTTCGGATTTTGCTTTAGCAACTAACTCTTCAGAACCAAATTCACCAACGTGTGCGGTGCCGACCCGGAGAACAACTCCGATATCTGGCGTAGCCATATTACATAATTTTGCGATATCACCGACATGACGGGCCCCCATTTCCAGAATGCAGAATTTGGTCTTTTCTTCGCAATGCAACAAGGTTATTGGAGCGCCAAGTTCATTATTAAAGTTTCCAGCAGGCGCAACAGTTGGTGCGACCGTTTCCAAAATATGGAGAAGTAAATCTTTAGTCGTTGTCTTTCCTTGCGAACCAGTTAGCGCGATTACTTTAAGGTCGGGCAGCGCTTGGCGAACGTGGGTTGCCAGTGCGTTTAGAGCGGCAAGAACATCTTTCACAACTATGCAGCGTTCGGGAACTTCGCTAGTTACAAAGGCGAGTACTGCACCGTGCGCGAAGGCATCTGCAACAAAGTCATGGCCATCTGACTTTTCGCCTACGAGAGCGAGAAAGATTGAACCCTTGGTTGCTTGGCTAGAGTTAAATGCTGGTGCTGCCGTAACGGTGACATCTCCGCCGATTAATTCACCGCCAACGATCTTGG
>CAZKNQ010000151.1:0-2753 GCA_964554225.1 uncultured Candidatus Planktophila sp. | reverse complement strand
AGTTGGCGATTCTGGCCATCAAGTGTTGTAAATGGTTGAGCTTTACCAGCGCGCTTGATGGTTAGACCACCAGAGATCTTCGCCTTATCAAATGCATGCAGTGGTTGACCTAGTTCGAGCATTACATAGTTTGTTACATCAACAACTAGTGAGATCGAACGCATTCCCATTTTTTCAATGCGACGGCGCATCCAGATTGGTGTTTTTGCCGACTGATCGAAATCCGAAAGGGTTCTTAGATAAAAGACTGATGCTGTTGAAGGATCCTCAATCTTCGCAGCTACTCCCTTGCCGATCTCTTCAAATTTCAAACCACGCAGTGAATCAACCGGATCCTTAAATTTAAGGCCGAGCGATCCTGCGACTTCGCGCGCTAATCCGCGAATGCTCAAGGCGTAGCCACGATCGGGGTTTACCGCTACATCAAAAATGGTGTCCTTTATTTCAAGCACTGCAATTGCATCTGTGCCAATTTCGACTTCACCATCGGTGAAGACCATGATCCCGGAGTGGTCATCGCCCAAACCAAGTTCGCGTGATGAACAGATCATTCCGTTAGAAGTTTTTCCGTAAGTCTCGCGCGCTCCAATTTTGAAATCACCCGGTAAAACAGCACCAGGAAGCGCTGCGACGACAATGTCACCAACCGCGAAATTAGTAGCGCCGCAGATTACATATCTAGTTTCCTTCTCTCCGCAATCAAGGCCGACATAACGAATCGGCTTCTTAAACTCGGTGATCTCTTCAATAGTTAGAACCTTGGCAAAGGTTAGCGGTCCTGTTAAATCTGAGCCTGCTTCAATTATTTCTTCGACTTCGAAACCGACGCGGATAAGTCCGTGAGAGATTTCTTGAACTGAAACGTTTGCCGGAATATCTACAAATTCACGGATCCAAGATAAAGGTGCGCGCATATTAGAGACCAACTCCGAACTGGCGCGTAAAGCGAAGATCACCTTCGACAATATCGTGCATATCGGTGATGTTGTGGCGAACCATAAGTGTGCGCTCTAGCCCCATACCGAAAGCAAATCCACTGTATACATCTGTATCAATTCCACAAGTTGCGAGAACTTTAGGATTTACCATTCCGCAACCACCCCATTCGATCCAACGACCGTTGAAGAAAATATCTACTTCAGCACTTGGTTCGGTAAATGGGAAGTAGGATGGACGTAAACGAGTTGTGACATCAGACCCAAACATCGCCTGCGCAAAGTTATCGAGAGTTCCCTTTAGGTGCGCCATTGTGATGCCCTTATCAACAACAAGTCCTTCGACTTGATGAAAGACGGGGCTGTGCGTCGCATCTAGTTCGTCGGCGCGGAAAGTCCGACCAGGACAGATCATGTAGATGGGTGGTTCGTGCTGCAACATGGATCGGATCTGCACTGGCGAAGTCTGCGTTCGCAACACCATTCCAGATTCAACTGGTTCTATATAGAAAGTATCTTGCATCGTTCGCGCCGGATGATCTGCTGGAATATTTAAAGCATCAAAATTAAGCCAACCAGATTCGAGTTCAGGTCCCTCTTCAACTGCATAGCCCTGCTCTATAAAAAAGTCGCTGATCTCATTTTTAATAATTGTGATTGGGTGTAGTCCCCCGCGATGTGCGCGGTTAACTGGAAGAGTTATATCTACGACTTCTTCCAGCAGTACCTTGGCATCACGCTCTGCCTCTAGCTTCGCAGTTGCTTTCTCGAGCGCTGCTGCGATCGTTGCCTTTGCTTCACCGATTAACTTACCGGCGCTGGCTTTCTCTTCTGGAGGAAGTGATCCTAAGCCGCGACTTGCAAGTGAGATCGGGGCCTTATCACCGAGATGGGCAAGACGTGCACTTTTTAAAGAATCGAGGTCGCTCGCAGATGCGAAGGCCGTTGTGGCATCGCTAACCCATTTTTCAATTTCTGCGGGGCTCATAGCGAAATCTTAACCTGTGACCTTTCCAAGATGCGGGATATTTGAACTATGAGCCGATTACAGAGCGGCGAGATGAAACATCACAATTGAGGCAGCAGCAGAAAGGTTAAGGCTTTCAGCGTTGCCCTTCATTGGGATATTTACCGCAACAACATCACCGCTAATTAACGTATCTATTCCACGCGCCTCATTTCCGAAGATCGCAACACAATCGCCAACGTTTTCAAGTTCCAAAAGTGATGTGCTGCCTGAAGCAGAGAGAGCCAATTTAGTAATTGTTGGAAATTTTTCTGTCAAAGTCGCAAGATTGATTCCCGAGTAGAGCGGGATATGCCAGAGCGATCCGGCAGTTGCACGAACGACTTTTGGTGAATACATATCAACGCTACCTGGGGATGTGATGACTGCATCGATTCCCATTGCGTCGGCGCTGCGCAGAATAGTTCCAGCATTTCCTGGATCTTGAATTTCATGTAGATAAATAAATCTCGAACTTCCGCTCAATTTTAGATCAGAAAATTCACTCCGTCCTATTTCACAGACGCTTAGGATTCCCTGCGGTGTAATCGTTGAAGACATTGCAGCCATTACCGGCTCGCTAACCAGGATTGTCTCTACCTTTGAGGTATTTAAACCAGCTGTATCAATCCGTGATCGACCGCCCTCGGTTAGAAAAAGGGTTTTTATCTTTGGCCCGGATGTTGCAGCCAACGCTTCGCGGGCGCATTGCAGACCTTCGGCGATAAATTGCCCATGTTCCCCGCGCTCTTTATTTCCGCGAGATGAAATAAGAGCCTTCACCCGCGCGATATGCGGCGAGTGAAGGCTCT
>CAZKNQ010000150.1:0-2760 GCA_964554225.1 uncultured Candidatus Planktophila sp. | reverse complement strand
CCTTTGCGATGGCGCTCGACGATATCTTGCGTAACCGCCATAAATTTTCCGAGTTCAGTCTTGTACACCAAATCTGCTTGATCGATACGTTGCATCGGGCGGTTGGTAGGAATTGGAACTACACCGAGCTTGTAAATCTGCTGAAATTCAGAAGCCTCGGTCATCGCAGTACCGGTCATACCTGAAATGGTTTCGTATAGGCGGAAATAGTTCTGCAACGTGATAGTAGCTAAAGTCTGGTTCTCATCTTTAATTTCGATACGTTCTTTAGCTTCAAGTGCCTGGTGTAAACCCTCGCTATAGCGACGACCTGACAACATGCGGCCAGTGTGCTCATCAACTATTAAGAGTTCGCCGTTCATAACTACATAATCTTTATCGCGCTTAAAGAGCTCTTTGGCACGGACTGAGTTGTTTAGATAACCAATTAAGGTTGTATTTGCCGCCTCATAGAGGTTTTCAATCTTAAGAAGTTCCTCAACCTTGGTCACGCCATCTTCAAGAATTCCGATGGTCTTCTTCTTCTCATCTACCTCGTAGTGGGTATTGCGCTGTAACTTGTCAGCGATATTTGCAAACTCTACATACCACTTAGTGGCTTTATCAGCGGGTCCGCTAATGATCAAAGGAGTACGGGCCTCATCGATAAGAATTGAGTCAACTTCATCTACTACTGCAAAGAAGTGATCGCGCTGAACACAATCTTCGAGCGACCAAGCCATGTTGTCGCGCAGGTAATCAAAACCAAATTCATTATTTGTGCCATAGGTGATATCTGAGTTGTAAGCGATACGACGCTCAGCCGGAGTCATGCTATTCACAATTACTCCGACGGTAAGTCCTAGGAAGCGATGGATACGACCCATCCATTCGCTATCGCGCTCTGCAAGGTAATCGTTCACGGTAACTACGTGAACGCCGCGACCAGCCAGTGCATTTAGATATGAAGGTAGCGTTGCAACTAGAGTCTTGCCTTCACCAGTGCGCATTTCGGCGATATTTCCGCGATGGAGCGCAGCGCCACCCATAATCTGTACGTCATAGTGCCGCTGACCAAGTGTGCGCTTGGCAGCTTCCCTTACAACTGCAAATGCTTCCGGAAGTAAATCATCAAGTGTTACACCACCTGCAAAACGTGATTTAAATTCATCGGTCTTAGCGCGAAGTGCCTCATCGGAAAGAGAGGAGATCGCAGGCTCAAAGGCATTAACTTGATCGACTATCTTGCTTAACTCGCGAAGAATCTTTCCTTCGCCAGCACGCATGATTCGGTCAATAATCTTTGCCATTTACGAACCTTTCCTAACCAATTCCTACCAAGTTGGTACCCAGTTACTGCAAATCTAGACCCCTTATCGTAGGGGTTTAGCCGTACAGCTTGTTACCGCGCCAAGCACGGTAAAACCTGCGGTACGCAAGGCCCGGATCGCCTCGGACAGGGTAGCCCCGGTGGTGATCAGATCATCAATAACAATAATCTTAGGGCCAGCATTCCCCGCTGAAAATTGAGCTATAAATTCAGGAATTAGTGCAAAGGCTCCAGAAATATTATCTGATCGATCAACGATATTTAGCTGAGATTGGTCTCTGACCTTGCGACTATGAGTGAGCAGCGAATGGCTAGGAAGTCCAACTTCAACTGCGACTTGAGATGTTATCTCTCGTAGAAAATCCCTGCCGCGTTTTCGATTCGCTGATTTTCGTGAAGGTATAGGTACCAGTGATGCAGGTCCGTGATGATTTATAAATATCTTTAGTGAATGAACTATGCCACTCATAATTAGTTGGTCTGCCGCCCTGATTTGTGATTCCTTAGCGCTTAATAAGACTCGTGATGCGATCGGTGAGTATTCAATGGCGGAGAGCACTGGAAAGTTTTCGCCACTCCAGTTGATTCTGCGTTGATAGATATGCGGATGCCATTGTTTGCGACAATCTGAGCAGATCGATATTCCTAGCCTGGAACAGCCAATGCATCTTGAAGGAAAGATGATTTCAGTTAGGTTAAACACTTTGGGATTATCGCTTGGACGAATATTCCTTCAAATTAAAATTAAACCGGCTGAGGATAATCTTTCGGTTGCGGACGTATTGGTCTTCCGGAAATCTGTGAGCCAGCGATTATCGGTAAGGTAAGAACGAAATGAGCACCGTGGCCGAGCGCTCCCCAAGCATCTAATTCTCCGTTGTGTAAGCGCGCATCCTCAAGTGCAATTGATAGACCTAACCCTGTGCCACCACGCACACGTGCACGAGATGGATCAGCGCGCCAGAAACGATCAAAGACTCGCGAGAGTGAAGCCGGGTCCATACCAGCACCAAAGTCTCTAACTCCAACGCCGACTTCGGTTGCAGTCGCTACTACTGAAACATGAATTGGTTTTTCATCCGCGTGATCAAGCGCATTTGAGAGTAAATTGCGCATTATTCGCTCAACGCGACGAATGTCAGCGTTGACCATAACCTGCTCAGTTTCGTGGTCGATTTGCACAGAAATATGGTGGTCCTGAGCACTTGCGCGGACATCCTCAATACATCTTTCGATCAGCCTTACCAAGTCAAAATCAACTGGCTCAAGGACGGCAACTTCCGCATCAAATCTACTTACCTCTAACAAGTCCTCAAGTAATTTTTCAAAGCGATCTAGCTGTGCGACTAAAAGTTCTGAACTTCGCGCGATTGTAGGATCGAAGGAATTTTTCGCACCGTGGATAACTTCAGATGCCATACGTAGTGTGGTCAGTGGAGTTCGTAGTTCGT
>CAZKNQ010000149.1:0-2867 GCA_964554225.1 uncultured Candidatus Planktophila sp. | reverse complement strand
ACAAATGCCTTCTTAGAAGCAGTTGCATACGCTGGTTTTTGATTCCAGAAACCGATCAATAGATAGGAGGCAAGTCCTACTCCTTCCCAACCAACATAGAGGTTTAGGTATGAGTCACCGAGCACCAAGAGCAACATCGCTGCGATAAAGAGGTTTAGGTATGCAAAGAAACGACGGCGATCTTTGTCGTGAGACATATATGAAATGGAATAGATATGAATCAAGGTTCCAACGCCGGTGATAAGCAGTACAAAGCAGATCGATAACTGATCTAGCAAGAGCGATGCATCTACATTAAAACTTCCAACGCTGATCCAGGTAAAGAGCTTCTGCGTAACCGGGCGTAGCTCTGCTTCGCGATCGAGCATCTGTGAAAGTTGAATTAAACCAACTGCAAATGATCCAGCAGACATCGCAGTAGCAAGTAGGTGTCCCCACTTATCTGCCTTGCGCCCAAGAAGCAGCAGAGTAAGCGCACCAAAGAGAGGCAGCGCGATTAAATAAACGAGACCGTTATTGGTAGCCATCATTATCGTTTCAACAAACTAGCATCATCAATAGATGCTGATCGGCGTGAACGGTAGATCGTAACGATGATCGCTAGACCGACTACTACTTCACAGGCTGCAACAACCATCGTGAAGAAGGCAACTACTTGACCATCTAACGTTCCGTTAATTCTTGAGAAAGTTACTAGTGAAAGATTTGCGGCGTTAAGCATTAGCTCAATACACATAAAGACAACAATGGCGTTGCGGCGAACGACTACGCCAACGGCGCCGATCGTAAATAGAATCGCGGAAAGGTAGAGATAGTTATCGAGACTCATTACTTCTCCTCCACAACTGATGTATCAACGTTGTCGAGTTGGAACTTAGCTGAATCAATTACATCGCCACGCGCCTTAAGCGTTGCAGAAATTGAAGAAGGAGCTGGCGTTCCATCTGGCAAGAGCGCTGGAACATCGACTGCGTTGTGACGAGCAAAGACACCTGGTCCAGGTAGGCCGGCAGCGCCTGCTAGAGAATCTGAGCGGAAACGATTTACCGATTGTTCGCGCTGGGTTGGGCGTGGAGTTGTGCGTTGATGATGTGCCAAAACCATTGCACCCACTGCTGCAGTAATTAGCAGCGCTGAGATAACTTCAAATGGCCATACGTACTTTGAAAATAAGAGTGCAGCAAGTCCTTGCACATTTCCTGGTCCATTTGCAGCATCTAATCCAATTGGTTCGCGACCCAAAGTTGCACGACCAAGGAGTGAAACCATTAATCCGCCAAAGCCGACTGCTGCAGTGATTGCAATTGGGCGAAGTCCAGTAATTGTCTCGGTTAGCGAATCTGATGAATCAACACCAACCAACATCAAGATAAAGAGGAAGAGCATCATCACCGCACCGGTGTAGACAACCACCTGAACAATTCCGAGGAAGAGCGCACCTTGTGCGATGTAGAAAATTGCGAGCGAGACCATAACCCAAGCAAGTAATAACGCTGAATGAACTGCCTTCTTAACTAACAACATTCCAAGTGCAGCAAGAACTGAAAGTGGCGCTAAGAACCAGAAGAGAACCGTCTCAGGCGTCTGAATAGTTAGTAACGGTTCCATTATTTTTGCTCCTGTGAAGGATGTGCTTCCTTAACATCGCCGTTGTAATAGTTGGTATCAGTCATACCTGGATACATTGGATGCGGAGGTGGCAGCATGCCTGCGCGAAGCGGGCCTAGTAGATCGTCTTTTTCGAAGATTAGCTTGCTACGAGTTGAATCTGCGAGCTCGTACTCATTTGTCATCGTTAGCGCACGAGTAGGACATGCTTCGATGCAAAGTCCGCAGAAAACACAACGAAGATAGTTAATTTGGTAGACCTTGCCGTAACGCTCTCCTGGAGACATTTGATTATCCGGAGTGTTATCTGCACCTTCTACATAAATCGCATCAGCAGGACATGCCCACGCACAGAGTTCGCAACCGATGCATTTTTCAAGTCCATCTGGGTGGCGATTTAACTGATGGCGACCATGGAAACGTTCGGCAGTTGGTTCTTTAACTTCTGGGTATTGAACAGTATTAACCTTCTTAAACATGGTTATAAAGGTGACCCAGAAACCTTGCGCCTGCTTGAGCAAACTCTTTGGACCAGGTTGTTCTACTTTTTCATAGGCCACGCTGGTGATATCTACATCTTGATTCTCTTTATTTACGAGTGGTTGAAATTCATTTTGGTCAGCCACGATCGCCTCCCTTAGTAGAAACATTGATTGTGGTTATTTCGGAAGGAAGCGATGGAACGGCAAAACTTGGCGCTGCTGCTTCTGGGTAAACATGTGCAGCGCGCTTTCTCTTTGAGGCATCAGCAGCTGTAGAAATTCCCATAACGATCAGAACTACAACGCCGGCGAAGATAAATGTGGTGACGCGAGACTGACTGCTTGTTGAAATCAAACGAAGCGTTGCGACTACCAAGATCCAGAGCAATGAGACCGGAATCAAGACTTTCCAACCGAATTGCATAAATTGGTCGTAACGCAAACGAGGCAAAGTGCCGCGCAACCATACGAAGATAAAGAAGAAGAATAGAACCTTTGAGAAGAACCAGACGAGTGTGAACCAACCACCAAGCCATTGCTCTGTAAAGCCAAGACCTGGAATAGCGTGATATCCACCAAGGAATAGCGTTGTTGCTAACGCTGAAACTGCGATGATATTTACATACTCTGCCAAGAAGAAGAGTGCGAACTTAAGTGATGAATATTCGGTATGGAATCCACCTACGAGTTCGCCTTCGGCTTCAGCTAAGTCGAATGGTGCACGGTTTGTTTCGCCAACCATTGAGATCGCATAGATAACAAATGATGGGAAGAGAA
>CAZKNQ010000148.1:0-2887 GCA_964554225.1 uncultured Candidatus Planktophila sp. | reverse complement strand
AACTTCCGCTTGCTGCGCAGTTAGCTTTTGATGAGGGCTTTGATGTTGCTGTAATTGTGGGACTAGTTCTGCGCGGTGAAACTCCACACTTTGATTACGTCTGCCAAGGAGTGACTCAGGGCGTCATGGATGTTTCGCTTAGCCGATCTAAGCCAATTGGTTTCGGTGTACTTATGTGCGACAACCTTGAACAAGCAACTGCGCGCGCTGGTCTACCTGGAAGTAAAGAAGATAAGGGTTATGACAGCGCACTTGCCGCACTTAGCGTGATCAACAAAGGTTAAGTTGTGCCCGAACTCCCAGAAGTAGAAACGGTTCGCCGCGGTTTAGTCAGCCTGGTTAAAGGTTACAAAATTGTCGCAGCGCATGATCTGCACCCGCGTGCGCTTAAACCTGAATCAATCGCACCGCTAAAATCGATTCAGGGCGCAAAGATTATTGACTTAAACCGACGCGGCAAGTTTCTCTGGTTTGTTTTGGATCGCCCACAGGTATTAGTTGCTCATTTGGGCATGAGCGGGCAGTTCCTAATTCATCAGCAAGGCCATCCCAAGGCAAAACATGTTCGCGCTCAGTTTGATCTAACCAAGCAGATGCGAAAACGCGAACTAGTTTTTAATGACCAGCGAACCTTCGGCTGGGTATCGGTTGAGGAAACAATTGAGGGCGTGCCAAGTTCAGCCCAGCACATTGCGCGCGATCCCTTTGACTCGCAATTTGATCTACAAGAGACGATTGAGAAGTTTGCAAAGCGAAAGATCCGAATTAAAACTGCCCTTTTAAATCAAGAGATCATGAGCGGTGTTGGAAATATCTATGCCGATGAAACGCTTTGGCGAGCCAAGGTTCATCCAGAAGTATCAACCGCTGATCTTTCCAAGAAAAAGATTGCTTCAATAATTGGTTATGCAACAGAGGTTATGAGTGAAGCAATCGAACAAGGTGGCACATCATTTGATGATCTCTATATAAATGTAAATGGCGAAAGTGGATTCTTCGAACAAGCCCTAGCGGCTTATGGGCGTACCGATGAGCCATGCCCGCGTTGTGGAACACCTATTCGTCGGATCACATTTGGTGCGAGATCATCGCATTTTTGCCCGCGCTGCCAGAAGAAATACAGGTAGATCGCAGGATTAACCAGTAGCGTAGGCGCGTGCATGTGAATGAAGGAATTTTAAAGGCCCTTGAGGCTGAATCGATCGAGATTCTGCGCGAAACTGCCGCCGCCTTCAAAAACCCAGTGATGATGTATTCCATTGGAAAAGATTCTTCCGTTCTTCTCCATCTAGCGATCAAGGCCTTCTATCCGGCTCCGGTTCCCTTTCGATTGCTGCATATCGATACAACTTGGAAGTTCAAAGAGATGATTTCCTTCCGCGACAAGATTGTCGCCGATCACAAATTGAATTTGATTGTTCACACAAACCAAGAGGGCGCAACTTCCGGAGCAAATCCATTTACCACCGGTATTTCTGAATACACGCGCATCATGAAGACTGTTGCACTACGGCAAGCACTCGATCACTATGAAGTGGATGCCGCTATCGGCGGATCACGCCGTGATGAAGAAAAATCTCGCGCAAAGGAACGAATCTTTAGCGTAAGAGATGAAGGCCATAGCTGGAATCCACGTAATCAACGCCCTGAACTCTGGCGTTCTTACAACACTCGCTTAGCGCCTGGTCAGACAATGCGCGTCTTTCCACTTTCAGATTGGACCGAAGGCGATATCTGGCGCTATATCCAACAAGAAAAAATTGAAGTAAATCCACTTTACTTTGCCAAAGATCGCCCAATGGTTAAGCGCGGTGACCAATTGATTATGGTCGACGATGATCGCTACCCACTTAACCCGGGAGAAGTTCCAGAGTTGAAGATGGTTCGATTTAGAACTCTAGGTTGCTACCCGCTTACCGCGGCCGTTGAATCAACAGCTACAACAATCTCTGAAGTTGTTGACGAGGTATTGAAGGTAAAGCTCAGTGAACGTGCAACGCGTTTGATTGATGGCGCAAATGAAGATTCGATGGAGAAGAAGAAGAAAGAGGGGTACTTCTAATGCAGACCCCGATTGTTCGCCTCTTAACTTGCGGCAGCGTTGATGATGGAAAGAGCACCTTGATCGGACGTCTATTGGTTGAGACCGACAGCGTTCCTCACGACACGATTGATTCAACTCGAAAAGTACGTCGCGCAGGTTCAATCATTCCAGCGGGTGAAATCGACTTTAGTTTGCTTACAGACGGCCTTGAAGCAGAGCGCGAACAAGGAATCACAATTGATGTGGCCTATCGCTCGATGTCACTTCTTGATGGACGACGCCTAATAATCTCTGATGCTCCAGGACACGAGCAGTACACGCGCAATATGGCTGTTGCAGCATCGCGCGCTGAGATTTCAATAGTTCTAGTCGATGCCACAAAGGGAGTGCGTACCCAGACTTTGCGACATCTAACTATTTGTTCTCTAATGGGAGTCCAGCGAGTTTTGGTTGCGATCAATAAATTGGATGCGGTTGGGTTCCAAGAAAGTATCTATAACGAGATCAAGAGCGAGATTGAAAAGACCCTAGCGCGCCTTGATATCGCCGATGTTCACTTTATTCCGCTTAGCGCTCTAGCTGGCGATAACGTTGTTTATCGAAGTAAATCAACGCCTTGGTATTCAGGCGAGACTTTGCTTGAGGCGATTCAAGGCTGGCAGCCAAGTAAATCTGCCGAAGCCACAGCGCGCTTGCGCGTTCAATCAATCGCTCGCGCTGAAGATTTTAGAGGCGTTACTGGAACGGTTCACTTAGGTGACTTCAAATTAGGCGATCAGATAAAGATATTTCCTAGCAATCAAGTAGCAACGATTGCGCAGATAATTTCGGATATGCAGAGTC
>CAZKNQ010000147.1:0-2889 GCA_964554225.1 uncultured Candidatus Planktophila sp. | reverse complement strand
CCATTGGTTTAACTCCAAATGCAGTCACCTTTATAGGAGCCATTGGCCTGGTGACTTCAGCGCTCTATTTCTATCCAAAAGGTGATTTTTTTATTGGAACTCTTGTTATCTCCTTCTTTGCACTGAGCGATCTATTTGATGGGGCAATGGCGCGAATCTCCCAAAAGGGTGCCAGCGCTTGGGGCAGTTTCTTAGATTCAACGATTGATCGAATTACCGATTCAGCGATTCTGGTTGGTTTAACACTTTACTTAATTGATGCAGATGACCCATTAACTGCCGTTGTGATTGGCTCTCTGGTTTTTGGGTTACTCGTTCCGTACATCAGAGCAAAAGCCGAGAGCATGCAGATCTCTTGTTCTGGCGGAATTGCAGAGCGAACCGAGCGTTTGATCATTTCCTTAACTGCGATAGGTCTGGAAGGTCTTGGAGTTCCTTATGCTCTTGCGATTGGTATCTGGCTCCTGCTGGCTCTGGCTGTAGTTACCGTAATCCAACGAATTTTGATTGTGAAGGCAGCGCTGTAACGCAATGAATTTAGATTTCGCAGTAGCAGGCGGGTATTTCGCTGGTTGGCGCATCGTTCGTGCCTTACCAGAAAAGTTTGCCTATAAGGCATTTGAAGGAATCGGCAAGTACGCACTTTCTCGAAATGGCGCGCGCGTTAAAAGGTTACGTTCTAACCTCTCACGAGTTTGCCCAGATAAATCCACATCCGAGATGGATGAACTTATGCGCGAGGCGATGAGTTCTTATATGCGTTACTGGTGTGACACATTTAGATCGCCAGATTGGTCACGCGAGCGAATTGCTGCAACGGTCACTGTAGAAGGTGAAAATTTATTAACCGCGCCCATGAAGAACGGCACCGGTGTAGTAGTCGCGCTTCCGCACGCTGGTAACTGGGACCATGCCGGATCGTATTTCTGCGGAATGGGATTTCCACTCGTAACTGTCGCTGAACGTTTAAAGCCAGAAGCGCTCTTTAATAAATTTTTAGAATATCGCCAAAATATTGGGATGGAAGTCCTTGCACTTGATTCACGATCAATTGTCACCCTTCTGCAAAGGGCGCGCGAAGGTCGGTTGATCGCCCTTGTTGCGGATCGTGACCTTTCGAAGAGCGGTGTGGATGTCTCCTTCTTTGGGCATCCAGCACGTATGCCAGCTGGCCCTGCACTGCTTGCAATCAGGACGGGCATCCCACTTATTACCGCATATGTTTCTTACACAGCTACCGGAATTCACATCGTTTTTAATTCAGTGGAGATTCCAGCAAACGGAAGTGAAGAAGAGAGAGTGTCTCAAGTAGTGCAACGTTGTGCTGACCTTTTTGCAGAGGGCATAGCATCCGCTCCGCAAGATTGGCATATGTTGCAGCGAATATGGACAGATGGAGACTTCCAGGAGCGCAGCGCATGACATTGAAAAAGTTACGAATCGGGCTAGTTTGTCCTTACGGTTGGGATACACCGGGTGGCGTGCAGAGCCATGTTCGCGATCTTGCCGAGTACCTGATTGCAAAGGGTCATCACGTATCGGTTCTTGCTCCAGTTGTTGATGAAGAGATAATTCCTGAATATGTAACAAGTGCCGGAAAACCAATATCTATTCCATATAACGGGGCTGTTGCACGCATTCTCTTTGGGCCAATTGCATTTGCCAGAGTGCGCCAGTGGATTAGCAATGGCAAGTTTGATCTCTTACATCTGCACGAGCCGGCGATCCCATCAATTTCCTTATTAGCCTGTTGGGCTGCAGAAGGACCAATGGTGGGAACTTTTCATGCCGCAGCTAAGCGACAGAAGGCTATCTTTGCCATCGGTCCAATCCTTGAGCCAGTGATTGAAAAGTTAACCGCACGAATTGCGGTAAGTGAAGCGGCTCGATCCACTTTGACTGAACACTTGGAAACAGACGCGGTCGTAATCCCAAATGGTATTTATGCAGATCGGTATCGCCATGGGAAAGTGCTTGAAAAATGGAGCGGTAACACCATTGGATTTATTGGCCGCTACGAAGAACCGCGAAAAGGCTTGCCCATTCTGCTTGAAGCTCTTCCAATAATCGCGCGCTTTGCACCGGATGTAAGGGTTTTGGTCGCAGGCCCTGGGGAAAGTAAAGAGGTAATTGAAAGTATTGATCCGCAATTACGTGCTCGCTTTGAATTCTTGGGGAGAATTTCTGAGAAAGAGAAGGCTGATTTTCTATCATCCGTGGCAATTTATGTCGCACCTAATACTGGAGGAGAATCCTTTGGCATCATCTTGGCAGAGGCTTTAGCGGGGGGAGCTGCTGTGCTGGCAAGTGATATTCCTGCGTTTGATTCTTTGCTTGGCCAGGGCGAGTTCGGTGCGCTCTTTACTTCAGAGGATCCACAAGATCTAGCCCGCGTTGCTATTGATCTTTTGCGGGATACTGAAAAACGTCGAGATCTGGCTAAGCGTGGAAAAGATTATGCACAACGTTTTGATTGGGATGTAGTAGCAGAAGATATTTATTCGATCTACGAAATGGCTCTGGTCGGAAGTTCTGGGGTCACGCTTTCATCAGAAAATCGTGCCTGGAATCGCTTCCTAGGAAGAGAGGGAAGTTAGATGGAAAAATATTTCTTGACTGCGTTGATTGTTACCTTCGCAATCTGGTACTTGTCGTACTCGGCGACGCGGCTTGATCGTCTTCATAATAGAGTTGAAACGAGTTGGGCGAATCTAGACGGGCTGCTTCAGCGTCGCGCTGAGGTTGCTCTAGAAATTGCCAAGAGCGAGATTGCAGATCCAGCGTCTTCACTTCTATTGACCGCAGCTGCTCATCAAGCGCGAGAGGCGCAGATGAGTGCCCGCTCGCAGGCGGAAAGCGGACTATCTGGTGCGCTCGGCCTATTGTTGC
>CAZKNQ010000146.1:0-2920 GCA_964554225.1 uncultured Candidatus Planktophila sp. | reverse complement strand
AATTCGATCGGCAACTGAATCCAGAATCGCACCAAACTGGCTTTCACGTTTTTGGTAGATAGCCACACTGCCATCAATCCCGTCAGCATATAGAGAAAGAACTAGAAGCGGAATCGTCCATAGTGAAAGTGGATTAACCGCCATGGCAATAGCAAAAACAATGCCAAGGAGCGTCAATAAGTTTGGAGTTAAGCGCAGTGCTGAAACGAATTTAGCCGATGCAAATGAGATCTTGAGCCAAGCCTTAACAATTCCCTTTATCTCAGCGCTACCGTGGAGCGCGCTCCATTTACCAAAGAATTCGTGCTGATTCATCCGCGTTTCTTATCTTTGATTTGTTCAAATATTTCGCGCGTTGCTGATGATGTATTCATTGTGTAGAAGTGAAGACCCGGCACGCCTGCATCAAGTAACTCTTCACAGAGGCCGGTAGCAATTTCTACACCTAACTTACGAACATCATCTGGTGAATCTTTAAGCGCTTCAAAACGCTCTGCGATAGATGATGGAATCGGGGTGCCGCTTAATTCGGCCATACGTTTTAACTGTGCAACATTTGTGACCGGCAAAATACCAGCGATGATCGGCAGTTTTGAGCCACGTGCAGATAAACGATCAACCAGCGCTTTCCATTTATCTACTTCGAAGAAGAACTGTGTCGTTGCAAATGAGGCACCAGATTTTTCTTTACGCAACAGCACTTCAATATCTTCATCGAAATTTAGCCCTGATGCAGGATGTCCATCGGGAAATGCGGCAACGCCAATTGTGAAGCCACCAACTTCAGCAGCGAGCGTTACTAATTCGTCGGCATGATTTAAACCGCCGGGTGTTGGCGTCCAAGGCGCACGCGGCCCCCCAGTTGGGTCTCCACGTAGCGCGAGAATGTTGTGAATTCCCGCTTGCTTATAGCGCGCCAAAATTTCGATCAGCTCATCTCGCGTTGAACCGACGCAAGTTAAGTGCGCAACTGTTGGAATATGGGTGCGCTGCGTTATCTCAGAAGTTATCCGAATTGTGCGATCGCGGGTTGTGCCACCTGCACCATAAGTAACTGAGATGAAATCCGGAGCAATCGGCTCAAGGGCGCGCATAGCGCTCCAGAGGCGTTCTTCACCTTCTGGGTCTTTCGGAGGAAAGAACTCGAAGGAGTAAGTAACGCCTTCGCCGATCTCCTTCATGCGCATCTCCACGCGGTCAGGGTACCGTTGCGCCGTGGTTAACGATGCACGTGGCACGCTTTTAGCGGTACGCGAGACGGTTCAAAGTGAACTAACTTCTTATCTGACCTTGCAGCGCGAATATTTAAGTGGCATCGGCTCTGAGTTAATCCCAGTATGTGATGCTCTCGAAGCTTTCTTACTAGAAGGTGGCAAACGACTACGGCCGCTATTTGCATATGCCGGCTTTGCGGCAACTGGCAAGGTTGCAACCGCTGCTGATATTCGCGCATTTACTAGCCTGGAACTCTTGCAAGCTTGTGCGCTTATCCATGATGACTTAATGGATCGTTCAGATACGCGCCGCGGAAAACCTGCAATACATCGCCACTTTGAAAACTTGCATCAACAAGAAGCGATGAACGGCTTGGCCGATCAATTTGGTGAGGCGGCCGCAGTTCTACTTGGTGATTTGGCTTTGGTTTGGTCGGATCATTTACTCCATACCTCTGGTGTTGAAAACAGCGCGCTTTTATCTGCGCTAAAGGTGCACGATGAGATGCGCATCGAACTTATGGCCGGACAATATTTAGATGTTCGCGAAGCAGGTGAGCGTTCCCCTAGCGTTGATCGCTCACTTCGTATTGCCCGTTACAAATCTGGAAAATATACAATTGAACGACCGCTGCATTTAGGTGCATCACTAGCGATTTCAAATGAATCAGAGCGAAAAAATCTCACAAATATCTTGAGCGCATATGGTCTGCCACTCGGTGAGGCTTTCCAATTGCGCGATGACATGCTCGGAATTTTTGGCGATCCATCTGTTACCGGTAAACCAGCCGGCGATGATATTCGCGAAGGCAAGCGCACAGTATTGATGGCGATGACGCTAGAGCGCGCAGACCAAGCAAGCGCCGTGAAGATCTCAGCCGCCTTGGGCCGTGAAGATCTAACTTCCGATCAAATCGAAGAAGTTCGTGCGCTTATTACCGCAACTGGCGCAGTTAAAGTTGTCGAAGATCTCATTGAGGGGCTACTTTCCAACGCGCTAACTGCGGCAAACTCTGCTGAAATTGACCCTTCAGCCCGCGAGTTATTAATTGAACTCGCAACTAGCGCAACTCGTAGGAGCCATTAAATGCCGGCAAAGGTAAAGGGACCAACCGATCACGTAGTCGTTGTTGGTGCAGGACTTGCTGGGTTAAGCGCTGCACTTCGCCTGGCAGGCGCAGGCCGCAAAGTAACCGTCGTTGAACGCGAATCTGTTCCGGGTGGTCGCAATGGTTTGTTAGAAAAAGATGGTTACTCATTTGATACCGGTCCATCTGTTTTAACTATGCCTTCGCTAATTCAAGACGCCTTTAGCTGCGTCGGTGAAGATATGAAGGATTGGCTGGAGCTTTCACCGCTTAAGCCGCTATATCGTGCCTTTTATCATGATGGTTCGCAGATCGATGTGCATGCCAATACCGCTGAGATGGAAGAGGAAATCCGTCGCACAGTAAGTGCTGAAGAAGCCCTTGGCTATCGCCGCTATGTAGATTTTGTAACCAAGTTGTACAAGTACGAGATGAACGATTTCATCGATCGCAATATAGATTCACCATTTAATTTGCTGACCCCAAACCTGGCGCGTTTGATCGCACTTGGTGGATTTAGAAAACTTTCCCCAAAGGTAAATCAATTCCTGAAGGATCCACGCCTGCAGAAGGTTTACTCATTCCAGGCGATGTATGCAGGAGTTAGCCCTCAGCAAG
>CAZKNQ010000145.1:0-2923 GCA_964554225.1 uncultured Candidatus Planktophila sp. | reverse complement strand
GGATAGGTGAAATCCATTTAATTCGCGCATCGCGAGAGAACCAAGTCTCTTGGCGACGGGCATACTGCCTTGTGGCGCGTTTGGTCTCTTCGATAGCCTGTTCCTCACTAATCTCACCTGCGCGCATGGAGATAACTTGCGCATAACCCAGTGCGCGCCTTGCCGTAGTTCCTTTGGTGATTCCTGCGGTGATTAGTGAATCAACCTCGGATACCAAGCCTTTGCGCCACATTGAATCAACGCGCGCATCGATACGTTCGGTTAGCTTCTCGCGATCCATTACAAGCCCAAATTGCAGAGCATCCGGATACCTCGACGAATCCTCGCGAGGAAGATTTGCGGTAAATGGCTGACCAGTTATCTCAATTACTTCCAGAGCGCGAATTACTCGTCGCACATTTTGAATATCAATGGCTGCAGCAGCTGCCGGATCGAGTAGCTGGAGTCTGTCAAAAAGTCGAGCGACCCCGAATTCTTCGACTTCCTGGTTTAAACGCTCTCGTACTCTTGGATCGGTATCTGGGAAATTCAAATCATCGAGAATCGCCTTTATGTATAGGCCGGTTCCGCCAACGATTACCGCATGGTTATTGCGCGCGTGAATCTCGGCGATCTTTTTTCGAGCTTGCTCTTGATACCAGGCAACCGTTGCATCTTCGGTAACTTCCAACACATCTAGTAGATGATGCTCAATTCCCTCGCGTTCTGCCAGAGTTAACTTCGCAGTTCCTATATCCATGCCTCGATAGAGTTGCATCGAATCGGCATTAATTATCTCTGCACCAATCTCTTTAGCAAGAGCAACCGCAAGATCGCTCTTACCGGTGGCGGTAGCCCCACAAATAACTATCGTTTTCATAGTTAAGTTATTCAGCGGCGCTTGGCTTGCGAAGAGTCGGAATACCTAATGAAGTTGCTGCTGGTGCTTGCTTGGTGCGAGCCTCGTGGACATCTCCCCCACGAGTTTTGATATGCGACAACTCTTTGGCGATTAAGTAATGTGCTGATGCATCTGTGATTTCTAAGTCTACGAAATCTCCCGGACGGGCTTGGCTGGTTGCATCGAAGTGCACCAAGCGGAAATCTTCGGTCTTTCCAGTTAGACGTGCTTGCGCTTGATCGCGACGTCCTTCAACTTCAGAAACTAGTGCGCGATGGGTCTGGCCAATAGATCTTTTATTTACTTCTAAGGAGATCTTCTGCTGATGTTCATGTAAACGCGTGTATCGCTCTCCGACGACTTCTTCAGCGACTTGATTTGGCATCGCACCAGCTGGAGTTCCAGGGCGGATTGAATACTTGTATGTGTAGGCCGCCGAAAATTGTGCCTGGGTTGTTAAATCAAGAGTTGCTTGGAAATCTTCTTCGGTTTCGCCTGGAAAGCCAACAATGATGTCGGTTGTGATCATCGCGTGCGGCATAGCGGTACGGACGCGCTCCAATATGCCGAGGTAGCGACTTGAACGGTAAGAACGTCTCATCTCTTGCAAGATACGGTCGGAACCTGATTGCAATGGCATATGTAGGTGCGGCATCACATTGGGCGTTGTTGCCATTACTTCAATGACATCGTCGGTGAAATCGCGTGGATGCGGTGACATAAAACGTACCCGCTCTAGGCCATCTATTTCGCCACATTTGCGGAGTAACGCGGCAAAGGCGCCGCGATCACCGAATTCAACGCCGTAGGCATTTACATTCTGACCAAGCAAGGTAATTTCAATGACGCCTTGATCGACTAAGGCACGAATTTCTTTCAAGATATCGGCTTCAGGGCGATCTTTTTCAATACCGCGAAGGGTTGGAACGATGCAGAAGGTGCAGGTGTTGTTGCACCCAACTGATACGGAAACCCATGAGGTAAAGGCTGAGAATCGACGTGCCGGCAAGGTTGATGGAAAATGTTCTAGCGCTTCCTTAATCTCGATCTGCGATTCTTCTTCAACACGAGCACGCTCTAGAAGAATAGGTAGCGATCCAACATTATGCGTTCCGAAGACGACATCCACATACGGCGCCTTTTTAAGGATTATTGATTGATCTTTCTGAGCCAAGCATCCGCCAACTGCGATCTGCATATTGGGGTTAGCTTTCTTAATCGGCGCTAAGAAACTTAAGTTTCCATAAAGCTTGTTGTCGGCATTTTCGCGTACTGCACATGTATTAAATACAACGATGTCAGCTTGTTCGCCTTGAATAACTGGCAGATAACCCGCTTCATCCAAAAGTCCGGCGATGCGTTCAGAATCGTGAACGTTCATCTGGCAGCCATAAGTTTCGACTGCGTAGGTGCGGGCCATGAGGAGAAGGTTACCGCTGTGAGTTACAGAGGAAGTACCTCAAAGCTCAGATCCTTGCGATTGACGACCAAGATTGAATGGTTGGTCAGAGGTGTCCAGTGATCTTTACCCCAACCGGTCGATGCCACCTTGATAACACCATCTTCAACGCTATAGCGAAGTTCGTAATGGCTATCTACAGTCCACTCAGTTGAATCAGCCTCATTAAATTCACAGACCGCAATAAAGGTATCGGGGGTCATGAGCATTGAGTTAATACTTGTGAAATCACAATTGGCAGAAATGGTCTTTACCGCTTTACGAACGCCTTCAATCAAGCCTAGTTCATCGATGCAGCTCAAGATGGTGAAGAAGTAGCGCTCACTATCCGTGGTCGAGGTGAACTTATCTAAGTAGCGCGGATCAACAAATTTCTGGACCGAATCGATTGATTTGATGGTTCCGTTATGCATGAACGAATAATCACCATATATAAATGGGTGATTATTTGAAAGATCGACAGTTAAACCTTTAGAGGCCAGGCGTAGATGTAAGAGCGCACCATCTGACTTTAAACTCGTGGAAGATTCTGCAAACTTTTGACTTTCTGCGGCAAGAGTCAAATCGCGAACAAGTTCGGTCTT
>CAZKNQ010000144.1:0-2931 GCA_964554225.1 uncultured Candidatus Planktophila sp. | reverse complement strand
ATTGTGCCGCCAAAGCCTTTGATTTAATAACGATTTCAATTCCTTTATCTGCAATTCCGTAGCGATGTCCGTAGATGCCTGCCTTGGCATCAATTACATCCGAGAGTTGGCTGTTATTTACCGCTTTGCCGATGATGGCGGATACGGCGATATCAACGCGCTTAACCACTGATGCGATTAAATACTTAGAAGTTGTTGGAAGAACGTTCAAATAAAGATCTGGCTATGTGATGATCAAGGAAACTTCAGGTGCGCTTTTCTTTCGGCTCTTTGAAGTATTGGCTTTAACAATCGCCTCAAATAAACCATCTGCAGATCCTGTCGTGGCATCGTAGATAACATCGATCCCCAGTGTAATTAGCGCTTTCGCTGAAATTGCTGATTCAGTGGCGGTGTATTTAACAAACGAGCGCACGTTCTTCTTGGCAGCGAGCACCCCAGGTAAAAAACCATTTTCGTAGGCATCTGCGCTAGATGGAGTAGTAACCATCGCGACTCTTCCACTCTTGGTGGATAGCGCTGCGCTGTAGCCAGCTAAGAAAGCTGCTTCATTTTGCGAAAAGATAATCGAAGTTACATTCAATGCTGCGATTGAAGCATCACCGATAATTGCGAACTGGGTATTTGGAAATTCCACTGCTAGCGGCTCAATCACCTTCGCGTATTGGCCCCCGACTGCAATAATCGTTGCGCAGCCTTTAGAAGTTAAAGTACGAAGACGTTTAGAGCGATCGGCGTTTGTGCCATCGGTGACAACGCTTTCAAATGTAAATGTGTATTGGTTCTGCGCCTTCTTAATGCCGGCCAAAGTCGCATCGTTATAGGAGCGATCCCCTGGCCCACCAGTGTCATAGGCGATGCAGATATTGGTGGCAGCGCTTGCCTGTGGCGCCGCTATTGCAGAAAGGGCAATCGCTGAAACGGCAAGAGCTACGCGCAGTTTCATTAGAGAACCAAACCCAAATTCTTATAAGTCTGTGCCAAAGTTGAATTGGCTACCACGCGCGCCTTATCTGCACCCTCGTGAAGAATCTTAATTAGATGTGCTTCATCTTCCAGCAACTCAAGTGCTTGAGCGCGAATTGGGCGAAGGTACTCAACAACCACTTCGGCAACTGCGCCCTTGAAGTCACCATAGCCTTTGCCCGCGAATTCATCTTCGAGATCGGCAATTGATTTACCAGATAGCGCTGAGTGAATAGTTAACAGATTGCTTATGCCAGGTTTTTCTTTCTCATCAAATTTAACTTCGCGGCCCGCATCGGTTGTGGCGCTCTTAATTTTCTTGGCGTTTGCCTCAGGAGTATCCATGATTTCAAGTACTCCAGCGACTGAACCCGAAGATTTACTCATCTTATTTGTTGGCTCCTGTAGATCGTAAATCTTGGCGCCCGACTTCAAAATGTAGCCTTCAGGAATTCTAAATGTTTCTCCGAAACGTGAATTGAATCGAGTTGCAAGATCGCGCGTTAATTCAATGTGCTGACGTTGATCTTCACCTACCGGAACTTGATGCGCTTGATAAAGGAGAATGTCAGCTGCCTGCAACATCGGATATGTGAAGAGTCCAACGCGTGCCGTGTCTGCGCCACCCTTGGCAGATTTATCTTTAAATTGCGTCATACGGTTTGCTTCACCAAAGCCGGCGATACATTCCATGATCCAACCGAGTTGGTTGTGTTCTGCGATATGTGATTGAACGAAGAGCGTCGATTTTTCAGGTGATATTCCGATGGCAATTAACTGCGCCGCCGAAGCGAGGATTCGCTTGCGCAGAAGTGCAGGATCAATATCTCCGGTTAGCGCGTGAAGGTCCACGATGCAGTAATAAGCATCGTTGCCGCTTTGGAGATCAACCCACTGCTTCAGGGCGCCTAAGTAATTGCCCAGGTGAAAAGAGTCGCTGGTGGGTTGGATACCCGAGAGGACTCTCTTCTGCGTCATAGTTGTAATTCTCGCATGAATAGTTAGTTACGCGATATCAATAGCTGTCCTGCGCGCTTGCCTTCCATCGTCAAAACCGTGATTCGAATCCCGTTAACGCCGACCACATCGTGTTCTACTGGGATTCGGCCCAAGAAATGCATCACAAATCCGCTCGCTGTTTCGTAAGGGCCTTCAGGAATTTCAATACCGGTTTCCTCGCGAAGATCATCGATGGAAATTAGGCCATCGACCTCAAAGTCGCCGGTACGTGATTCGACCGAAACTTCAGCTTCGTCGGTGTCATATTCATCCTTGATATCGCCGATCAAACATTCGACGAGATCTTCAAGCGTAACAATGCCGTCGGTGCCGCCGTACTCATCGAGCACAATTGCCAAATGCTGGCGTTGGTTGCGCATCTCGGTAAGTGCGGGAAGAACGCCCTTAGTGCCAGGCAGGAACATGATGTTGCGGACCAACTCTTGAATCTTTCCACCAGCGCTGACTAGAGAAGTATCGAGCAAGTCACGGACGTGAATGAAACCGATTACTTCATCAGTTGAACCGCGAACGACGGGATAGCGCGAATGTGCACGATCGACTGCGAGCGCGATCGCTTTGCCAACGGTTAGCGAAGCATCCATGAAATCTACTTCGGTGCGCGGAACCATAACTTCATGAACTTGGCGTTCGGAAGCGTTAAAGACTTCTTCCACGATATCGCGTTCTTCAGCGGTAAGTGCGGCGTGGCCTGTAACTAAATCAAGTAGTTCTTCTTCAGACATCTGGCTGCGTTGTTCTTTAGGATCGATTCCAAAAACGCGCACAACGACATCTGTTGATTTAGAAAGCAACCAGATAACTGGTCTAAAGAATTTTGCTGTGATATCAATTGGGCCAGCGCTCCACAAGGAAATTTCCTCCGTGCGAAATAGCGCTAGACGCTTTGGAACTAATTCCCCAAATACAAGTGAGAAGTAGGCGATAACCAAGGTCACTCCAACT
>CAZKNQ010000143.1:0-2932 GCA_964554225.1 uncultured Candidatus Planktophila sp. | reverse complement strand
ATAAAGTTGGAACACTTAATACCGACTTCTTCAACGTGCTAACCAGCATGACCTACATCTGGGAGCCAGCAGGAGAAAATGTTTATAACTTACGTAACAGAACCACTGGCGAAGTTAAATTCACTGCAACTCGCGTTGATTTGGTCTTCGGATCTAACTCAATCTTGCGTGCCTACGCTGAGGTCTACGCCCAAAGCGATGGCCAGGCAAAGTTCGTTAAGGCCTTTGTTTACGCATGGACCAAGGTAATGAACGCAGATCGCTTCGACCTAAAGAGATAATTTACTTATCAGGATTAGGAACAGTTACGTCTCGAACAAATGCTTCGAGATCGTTAACTGATTGTAAGAATCCGCGCAAAGTACGAAGAGTTGCACCAAAGTTGGTGAATTCATCGACCTTTAATCCGTCGACGTCGTACATCTTGTTGAACTCTGGCAGCGTCTGAAGCGTCTTTAGAATCGTTGGGTCAACAGGCTCTTCGATGCTATTTAGATTCGGAACAAGTGCTGCTTTGTTGATCTTTACCTGCCAGGCATATGGTGGTGAGATAACAGAGTCTCCACCAAGAATTTGGCTCCAATGCATGTGATTGCGAAATGCGGCAGAAAGTAAACGAGTGCGATAGCCACGTTCTTTGTAAACTTGATGTGCGTGTTTAAAGACGGCAACGCCAGCCCATTCCATAACACCTGGATCTATCATCGCGCCAGATTTTTCTGCTGAAACCTTTACCCAGTCATCAACACGGCCAACCATGATTGTGCAGACCGGACCCATCTGCGAGATATCCAAGCCTTCTGCTTCGCGACGCTTTAGGCCGCGTTCAATTGCTTCGGCTACCGCAATTGTTTGCGCAACCGAGAATGAAACTGTCGCATTCAAACTCACGCCTTGGTAGGTAGCTTCTTCAAAAGCGCTAATTGCCTCTGAAGTTACCGGAATCTTCACAATAATATTTTTAGCAAGCTTTGAAAATGTAACAGCTTGTTCGGTGAGCGCCTTGGCATCACGGAAATTGCGAGGGTCTGTCTGAATAGATAGGCGACCATTTCGCCCATTCTGCTTTTCAAACTCTGGCTCAAGAATCTTTGCTGCATTAATTGATAGTTCTTCCACCATTGCCCAGCCAATTTGATCATCAGTTGCAGCGGGGTGGTTCTTGGCATATTCCTTGATGCGCCCAACCCAATAATCTTTATCTGCCTTAATCGCACTAAGTGCAATAACTGGATTACAAGTTGCTCCGACAATCCCCCAAGTAAGTGCATCCCTGAGCTCCTTTGGATCGGCTGAGTCGTTCCAAAGAACAGTCTTGGAGTTCTCTTTCATATAAAGGAAAGGCGATTGAGTCATATTTCTATCTTAGTAGATTTCGCGTTTTTGCCATAAAGTTTCAACTATGAACTTTGAAATGCGCCCCTATAAGCCAGAAGAATTTGAGCGTGCCTGCCAAGTTCGTGGCCTTGAAACCAGTGAAGCGCAGCAAAGATTTAAAGCGCGCTTTGATTCCTCAGGTACCTGGCTAGATCACTATCTGCATTTTGCCTTAGTGCGAGATGGGAAATTGATTGGCGATATTCAACTCCGTCATTGCGACAGGACGATGCCTGATGGATCCGGTCATATTGGTCTTGATATCGCAGAAGATGAACGTGGCAAAGGCGCCGGAACTGCCGCACTTAACCTAGCGTGGGAGTGGGCTGTTGCCAATAGTTTTCATCGTCTCGAAGGTTCTACTTCTGAAGAGAATATTGCTATGCAGAAAGCTTTTGAAAAAGCGGGCTGGGAGTATGAAGGTAGACTTAAAAAGTTATTTATGCATGATGGTGCTGCTGAAGATTATTTATCTTTCGCAAAAACTATTTAGTTAGTAGCCATTTTCTGCGTTCACTTTCCGAAAATTTCTCTATTGAATAACGTAGCGCGGTTCTCGGCATTTCATTGCAATGTTCTTGTAAAAAAGCTCTCAGCAAGCTGGGATCTCGCTTGCCCATCTCTCGCAATAACCAGCCGACCGCCTTATGCATCAAATCGTGTTTATCTCCAAGGTGGCGCTCTGCCATTTCATAAGTTGGCTCAAGATCGCCAGCGCGAAGAAAGGCGAAGGTAAATACGACAGATACGCGGCGTTCCCAGAGAGATTTGCTCTTGGCCAGGCGGTTTAATATCGACATCGGGTCTTCAATTTCCAAGAGATACTCACCCAAAGTCGGCGCTGTTACATCAACCAAATCCCAGTTATCTACGTTGCCCGCTTTCAGCTCCTTTAGGTAGAAATTGAAGAGTCTTTTTTTCTCACTTACAACTCGGGATCTCTTAAATTGATTTGTAAGAATAACCAGTCCACAGAGACGAACTTCGTGGATATCTGAATTAGTAAGTTTGGCGATTTCAGTGAGAGATAACTCTTTGTAGCGTGCAGCAATTTTGCGAGTTTGAGGAACAACTACACCTATGAAGATATCGCCTTCAGCGTAGTCTCCTGGACCGGTCTTAAAGAAACGTTGCAGCTCGGCGGCTTTCCCAACAGATGCAAAGGCTTTTAGATCTGTAATGACCTGTTTTGCTCTCATATCTAGATTCTATTCGCTATTCTTTTAGTTAAGGACTTTTGGCTTTACTAATGATGTTATGGGGTAGCGATGTTAGAGGCGATTTTTCTCGGCGCACTCCAAGGCTTAACTGAATTTCTTCCGATTTCATCTAGTGCACATATTCGTATCGCTGGAGAGCTATTTGGAACTAACTCCGATCCTGGTGCGACATTCACTGCGATCACTCAAATCGGTACCGAACTTGCTGTACTTATCTATTTCCGCAGAGATATTGTGCGAATAATCAGCGCCTGGTTTAGCCAGATCTCCCGCAGAGAACTACAGGCTTCTGAAAAATCAGATGCGCGCTTAGGCTGGTTGATAATTCTTGGCAC
>CAZKNQ010000142.1:0-2951 GCA_964554225.1 uncultured Candidatus Planktophila sp. | reverse complement strand
GTTGCTGCGGGATACACAATGGAAAGAGTTAAAGCCAATGGCACAGCATCTAGTTGTTGGACGGTAATTAGCGAAAATGTTTACGATTTAACGAGATGGATCGGACAACACCCAGGTGGTTCTGGTGCGATCATATCTTTATGTGGCAAAGATGGAACATCAAGTTTTCTCTCAATGCACCGCAACGAAAGTAAACCTGAGGCGCGCTTAGCTGGTTACTTGTTAGGGCCGCTGGCGAAGTAAATAGCGAGTAAAAGTTTTAGTGGCGGATGAAGGCTGCAACCGCGGGGTTGCTCTTCATCTCATTTAAATCTTCAGGCGTTGGCAAGGTTGGACGATCGCGTTTTACCTTGACCATACATAAGAAGCCAAGCACTTCATCTTGCGCGGCACGGAATTGATGCCATGCCCATGATGGAACGTAGACCAAGTCATGAATTGCAAGCGGCAGAACTTCATCACCAACCAGGCAAGAGCCTTTCCCCTTAATCGGAATAACTAAATGTGTGTGCTCGTGCTTTTCTAGTGTGGTGTGGCCACCGGCATCTACTTCGAAGTAGCGAACTTCCATACCTTCTTGGTGATCTTCACCGAACAAGATACGACGAGTTACATCTTTAAAAGTGGCCGCGCCATCTTCATCTTTATAGACGAGCTCTTCAACGTTGCGCCAGCGATGAGGTTCATCTTGGGTAACGTGGTATTTACTCGTGCTCATTTGGCGATTATAGCCGCGATACGGAATTGGTGTTTAATTAGATTATGAGCGAACACAAGTGGGGCTTTAAAACTAAGGCTCTGCACGCCGGCACCCAGCCAGATCCGCAAACTGGTGCGCGCGCACTTCCGATTTATCAATCATCAGCATTTGTCTTTGAAAATACTGAAGATGCTGGAAATTTATTTGCTCTGCAGAAGTACGGCAATATTTATAGCCGCATTGGTAACCCAACAGTTTCAGCCTTTGAAGAAAAGATTGCAGCACTTGAAGGTGGCATCGGAGCCGTTGCAACATCTAGCGGACAAGCCGCGCAGTTCTTAACTTTCGCAGCTCTTGTCGGCACCGGCGATCACGTAGTTGCATCATCTGCGTTATACGGCGGCACTCTGACTCAGTTAGATGTCACCTTACGTCGCTTTGGCGTGGATACAACTTTCGTAAAGTCCGATAAGGCTGAAGATTTTGCGGCGGCGATAACTGATAAGACCAAGTTTCTTTATGCTGAAATGGTTTCCAACCCGGCGTCACAAGTTGGCGATATCGAAGCACTGGCGAAGGTGGCACACGATGCGGGCCTGCCTTTAGTTATCGACTCCACAGTTGCAACACCATATTTAGTGCGTCCAATTGAATTCGGCGCCGACATTGTTCTGCACTCAGCAACTAAGTTCTTAGGCGGGCATGGCACAACGCTCGGTGGTGTAATCGTTGAATCCGGCAAATTTAATTGGGGCAACGGCAAGTTCCCGATGATGACTGAACCAGTTCCTTCATATGGTGGAGTCTCCTGGTGGGAGAACTTCGGTGAGTTTGGTTTCTTGACCAAGGTTCGCGTTGAACAGTTGCGCGATATTGGAGCATCGCTCAGTGCGATGTCAGCATTCTTATTGGTGCAGGGCGTCGAAACCCTGCCACAGCGCATGCGCGATCACGTGGCCAATGCCAAAGTTGTTGCCGAGTGGTTGGAAAGTGATTCGCGTATTGCTTGGGTTAAGTACTCAGGACTTGCTAGCCATCCACACTTTGCGCGCGCTAAGAAGTACATGCCAGAAGGTCCGGGCTCAGTATTTTCATTTGGCGTTAAGGCATCTGGTGATTTATCTGGGCGCCAAACAGGTGAGAAATTTATTAACTCAGTGCAATTAGCGAGCCACTTAGCCAATATTGGTGATGTGCGCACGCTAGTGATTCACCCAGCAAGCACCACGCACCGCCAGTTAACTGACGATCAGTTGATTGAAGCCGGAGTTCCACAAGACTTGGTTCGCATCAGCGTAGGCTTGGAAGATATTGAAGATATCTTGTGGGATCTAGATCAGGCGTTGACTACTGCAACAGGATCGGTGCGCTAATGGCATTTACTGAACCAAACGCGATGGAGCGTTTGAAGTATATGCAAGATGCCAAAACCGTTGCAATCGTTGGCGCATCTGATAATCCATCACGCGCCAGTTATTTCGTGGCGACATATCTGCTATCTGCTGCGCACTTTAAATTGTTCTTTGTAAACCCAAAGCTCGACGAAATCTTGGGCCAGAAGGTTTATAAGTCACTAGCTGATATCCCAGAGCCAGTGGATATCGTCGATGTCTTTAGAAAAGCATCTGATATTCCAGGCGTGCTTGATGAGGCTATTGCAATTAAAGCCAAGACTTTCTGGATGCAGTTAGGTATTAAGGATGATGTCTCGGCCGAACGTGGTGTGGCCGCAGGGTTAAACGTAGTTCAAGATCGCTGTATCAAGATCGAGCATGCCCGCTTTGCCGGCGGACTTAACCTGGCGGGTTTTAATACCGGGGTTATCTCTTCTAAGCGTAATAAATCTATTTAATTCTTTTTAATTTACTTAGATAGTTCCTGCATCTAAACCCTTTAGAACTTCTTTTGCGCGCACCTTTAACTCAGATAGATCAGATAAACGGTTAAGGCCAAAGATTTGTTGGCTCATGCGGTGGTTCTTCTTAAAGGTTTCAGAGTGGCGATCCAGAAAATCCCAATACAAAGTAGTAAATGGACAAGCGTTGTCGCCAGTACGAAGTTTGGGGTCGTAGGCACAACCTTTGCAGTAATTCGACATGCGCGAGATGTAAGCACCGCCTGCCGCATATGGCTTAGTCATCATCGCACCGCCGTCGGCATGAACTCCCATACCAATTACATTTGGAACCATCACCCATTCAGTGGCATCGATAAATACTTCGCGCATCCAATCTAGAAATTCTTGTGGGTT
>CAZKNQ010000141.1:0-2965 GCA_964554225.1 uncultured Candidatus Planktophila sp. | reverse complement strand
TGCGAGCGGTAACGATTTTCTAGAAGAGCCAGACGCAGTGAAAGTGGATCCAACGCTTGTTCTATTAAATCTGAAACAAGAACTACGTTATTAGCGCTCTTAGACATCTTTCTGCCCTCAAAAAGTAAATGTTCTCCATGAACCCAGAGATCGACCGCTTCTTTACCGATTATGGCATTTGATTGCGCGCGCTCATTTTCGTGATGTGGAAAACGTAGATCTATTCCACCGACATGGATATCTACATGTTCTTTCAACAGATCTAGTGACATCGCGGTGCACTCTATATGCCATCCAGGAAAACCCAGCCCCCATGGGGATTGCCAGACCATCTCGGTGCGATTTCCGGCTGACTTCCAGAGCGCCCAGTCAGCGTGAAACTTTTTCTCGCCGTCACCCGAATATTCGTAGCGATGTCCGGGCTTTAGCGCATCTAACTTATTTCCACTTATGGCGCCATATGTCGAACAAGTTTGTGCACTGAAGTAAACGGATCCACTTTCGGCAACGTAAGCACTACCATTTGCAATAAGTTTTTCGATAATTGAGAGCATTCCTGGAATGGTTTCACTTGCCCTTGGATATTTATTGGCTGGAGAAATATTTAGTCGCGCCAGATCAGTGTGGAATTTCTCTTCATATTTTCGAGCAATTTCAAAAGGATCGGTTTTTTCAAGTTTTGCCTGACTTAACAACTTGTCTTGTTCTTCAAAATCTTCGGACATATGGCCAACGTCGGTAATGTTCTGAACAAGTACGACCTCTTGGCCAGATAACTTCAAGGTTCTAGTGATCAAATCTGCCAATAGGAAAGTTCTCAGGTTTCCAACGTGGGCATCTCGGTAAACCGTTGGCCCGCAGCAGTAAATATGAACGGGGCGACCAGTAACGCTTACTAACTGCAGCCCGCGGCTTTGAGTGTTGTAAATTGAAAAAGTCATTAGACACCCACGTTTTCAAGCACGCGATAAGTGTATGGATGATGGAATCGATACCCCAGCGATTTGTACAGCGAAAGCCCAGCGCCATTTTCGGCATCGACCTGCAGGCCGATCTTAGTTGCACCTTCCGCGCGAGCCGCGGCCGCCAAAGCGTTCATTAAATATGTACCAACGCCGCGTCCGCGAAAATCTGGATCGACGAAGACCCTAGTGGCAAGCGACCAACTGCCGAGTGTTGCAATTCTTCCAATTGCAATTGTCTTTTCACCAAAGAATATTTGAGCGTACTTAGCCGGGTAATTGCGCATAATTCGCTCTAAGGCAAAATCGCTCTGCACCGCTAACCATTCTTTACTTGGCTCACTTGCGATGAGCAGTTGAAATTCCGGATTAGTAATCTCTAGATCGCTAGGAATGTCATTTACTAAATACTCGGCGCCGATCTTTAGAGTCCAGCCCAAGCTTGCCAAATAGTTATCCAGTTCTTCATAAACCGGAAGTGGGATCGTAAAAGTCGGAGTTAAATTGTGTTCTTTGTAGATATCGATAATGGTGTTTATTGCATCAGATATATCTAAACCAGGTTCACCAAATGGCGCAGCGCCTGTCGGAAGCACAGAATTAGCGCGCATCGTGAAGCCGTCAGAGATTCGCAGCCGCCAATTACCGAGCTCAATAACTTTATCGGCCGGCCAAGTCTTATCAGAGAGAATTTCTAGTTCCATGATTCGATGCGAATAAGGTGCACCGGTTCCGGTGCGATCAGGCAAAGGTTTAATCTCACGCCAGATTGCGATCTCGGCTTCGGCAAATTTAACTTCTACGCCTTTGGAGTTAAGTAGCTGGCCACTGCCACCTTGCAAGCTTTGCAAAATACCGACGATATCGCGGAAGCCACCGCCGGCATCGCGCAGGCGGATCGTCACTCGAGAGCCGATTGCGCCAGCAAGATTGGCGTTAGATTTCTGAAATGCCTGGCCCATGTCGTTACCTTAATCGGGCGTAAGCCCAAGTGCATGGTTAGAATTAGCGCCATCGCAGGCTCTGATACGCAGGGCGTTGTGGACTTTTCTGGAGGAACGCTAGTGACCTACGTAATCGCTCAGCCTTGTGTTGATATTAAAGATAAATCTTGTATCGAAGAGTGCCCGGTTGATTGCATCTACGAAGGTAACCGTATGCTCTACATCCAACCTGATGAATGTGTGGATTGTGGAGCTTGCGAGCCGGTCTGCCCAGTTGAAGCTATTTACTATGAAGACGATGTCCCATCACAGTGGAAAGATTTCTCAAAGGTAAACACTGAATTTTTCGTTGAGCTTGGTTCTCCTGGTGGGGCAGCGAAGGTTGGTCTAACTGATAGCGACCACCCAAGCGTGGTTGCACTTCCTGCCAAAGAGTAATTTTCTCAACCAATCGCGTAACTCAAGGAAAAACGATGCGTGAAAAGCTGCCGGATTTTCCTTGGGATGCCTTAGCTCCTTATTCGCAACTAGCGAAACAACATCCGAAGGGCGCGATAGATCTTTCGCAAGGAACTCCAGTTGATTCAACCCCGCAACTTATTCAAAGTGCGCTTCAGGAAAGCGCTGACTCACCGCGTTATCCCGTGACCGCTGGAACTAAAGATCTGCAAGATGCAATACGTAATTGGGCGATTAACCATTTAGGGGCCTCAGGTGACTTTGATGTTCTCCCACTTATTGGCTCAAAAGAATTGGTTGCGTGGCTACCAACTATTTTGCAGAGTAAGAAAGTTATCTATCCCGAGATCGCTTATCCAACATATTTGGTTGGGGCGCTTTTGGCACAAGCCGAACCGATTCCCGTGGGAATCGATGCAGCGATTTGGCCAAATTCAGATTTTGCTTGGGTGAATACGCCTTCAAACCCAACGGGTCGGGTTCATTCTGAATCCGAACTACGTGAAGCAATCAAGTGGTCACGAAACAGCGGAGCCACATTGGTATGCGATGAGTGCTACATCGACTTTGGTGATTCTGCACAACCAACTTCACTGCTTA
>CAZKNQ010000140.1:0-2978 GCA_964554225.1 uncultured Candidatus Planktophila sp. | reverse complement strand
ACTTACGGAAATTTGCGCGGTGTTAAAGAAGCTGGAAAGGCATTCGCATTTCCAACTTACTTCTTCATTGGTTGCATGTTCATCGTCTTCGGAATGGGTTTCTGGCGACTCTTCAATGGAACACTTCCAGTGCTTGCAACTGATCTGCCTGGAGCGATTGAAGTTGGACAAGAGCAAGGATTGTTAACGGTTGCTGCGATCTTTATATTGCTTCGCGCATTTGCAAACGGTGGATCTTCACTTACTGGCCTAGAAGCGATTTCAGATGGGGTGGCGCTCTTTAAGACACCTGAGCATGTAAATGCCAAGCGCACCTTGGTAATTATGAGCTGCCTTCTTGGAACTCTCGTTCTTGGTGTTTCTTACTTCGCGCACCACATCCACGCGATGCCTTACGAATCTGGCACACCAACTGTTATTTCACAGATCGCAAAAGCTGCAGTTGGCGAAGGCGCCTTCGGAAGCGTTATGTTTATTTTGGTTCAGCTAGCAACGATGTTGATTCTCTTTGCCGGCGCAAACACCACATATAGCGCCTTCCCATTGCTCTGTAACTTCGTTGCAACCGATGGATATTTACCTCGCCAATTAACAAAGCGCGGACACCGTCTGGCTTTCTCAAACGGAATCTTGCTTCTTGCTGGTGGCGGAATTGTTCTGGTATTGATTACCGCAGGTTCAGTTGAACACCTTGTCGCTTTCTACGCTCTTGGTGTATTTACCGGGTTTACTCTCGCAGGCTTTGGAATGACTAAGCATTCTCTGCGCCACAAACCAGAAGGTTGGAAAGTTAGAGTCGTAATCAACTCGCTTGCTGGTTCGATCTCGCTGGTAATCGTCATCATCTTCTCAGTTGTGAAATTTACACAAGGTGCATGGCTGGTATTGGTTACTGCGCCAATTATGGTTATTTCATTCTTGCGCTTGCGTCGTCAATACACCCGCGAACAAGAAGCGCTTTCTGTGCGCCGCGAACAAGAGCGCGCAACAACAATCGTTCGTCACAATGTGACTGTTCTCGTTGATAACGTCGATCTCGCAACTGTTGGTGCGATTCGCTACGCACGTAGTTTGAAACCACGTAACTTAAGCGCGGTTCACTTCGTAATCGATGATCGTCGCGCCGAAGAAATCAAGGAAGCGTGGGCAAAGTCTGATGCACTTGATGACGTAACTCTCGAATTAATCGATTGCCCTGATCGTCGCTTAGCCAATGCAGCGCTGGATTATGCAATTCGCATGACTGAAAAGCATGATGTTGAGTTAACGCTGCTACTTCCACGCCGTTCTTACTCTGGTTTCCTGGGTCGCTTCCTTCATGATCAGACCGCAGAAGAAATCGCAGCACCGATTTCTCAATTACAACGTGTGGTTGCAACGATTGTTCCTTTCGACGTTGATCGCATTACATCTGCGGCGCAATTGACTCCTGCGCCACAAGCAGAGGTAAGAGTTGCTCCGACACCAGTTGCGAAATTTAAGCCAGTTGAAGATGTCATTAAGAGCGCTGAACCAATGAGCCACTACGCAGAAAATATGACGCCAATCGGTGAAATTACTTGGCGTAAACGTGCGCATGTTCAAGGCCAAGTAACTGCGATCAAGAACGCTCCTCGTGGATCTGCTCCCCTGCTGCAGGTTGAAGTCTGGGATCAAACCGGCGGAGTTACCTTGCAATTCTTAGGTCGTCGCGAGATTGCTGGTCTTGAAGTTGGATCACAGATTCGTGCCGAAGGCATGGTCGGTGAAGAAGAAGGCGTTCTTACTATCTTGAACCCTTCATACGAACTTCTCGCTTAACGTTGTCCTTCAAAGAACTCACGCAATAACTCGGCACACTCTGCTTCGCGGACGCCTGCAGTTACATCTAATTTATAGAGCGCACGGGGATCTCTGATTACATCCCAAATAGAGCCGACAGCACCGCCTTTGGCATCCCATGCTCCAAATATCAAGTGAGAAATCCTAGATTGGGCAATTGCTCCAGCGCACATTGGACAAGGTTCCAGGGTTACAACGATGGTGCAACCATCTAATCGCGAATTCTGAAGTCGGGCCGCAGCGTTTCTAATTGCCACTATTTCAGCATGCGCTGTTGGATCATTGTTCGCTTCTCGTTCATTTGATCCAGTACCAATTACTACGCCATCTTTATTTATGATCAATGCGCCAACTGGAACATCGCCAGTGGCAGATGCTTTACGGGCGATCGCTATAGCTTCTTGCATAAGCAAATCAGGTGACATTGTAGAAATTCTTATAACTCCAATAGTTCAGCGAATTGATCCGCGAATCCTAAACGGCTGGCGATCGCTTCGAGCTGCTCATCTGGAAAGAGTTCTGCATCATCACAAAGTGCGGATAACTCCATTGAGTTAACTCCGAGATCAGCCAAGATTTCTAAGTGGCCAACTGGAAGCGGTTCTTCATCTTCTTCTGGTGAATCTAAATCGCAGAGTTCTAAAAATTCGGCAGCAACTTCATAATCAAGTGCGCAAGTTACATCGCTAAGAAACATACTGATATGTGAACCTAGAACTCGAATTAACATAAAAAATTCTTCATCAATTGCTAAGAGTGCAATTGCACCGCCATTGGTTTGCTGAGATTTCAGGCGATCAATTATGTGCGGTAGATCATGTGCGTCAGGTAACAGCGCCAAATTCCATCGGCCATCCTCATGCCAAGCGGCAACGGCGATATCTACTTCATTACCTGCGACAGCCCCACCGTAATTTGCATCGCTCACATCACACATATTGGCACTCATTGGGCGATAAGAAAACCCCTGTAAGGTAGGCGTCATGAAAGTTCACGTCGCCAACCACCCGCTAATCACACATAAGTTGACCGTTCTACGCGATGAAAGAACGGATTCACCAACTTTTAGACATCTGGTTGAAGAGCTAGTGACTTTGCTTGCCTACGAAGCAACGCGCGAAGTCAGAACCGTTCAGGTTTCAATCAAGACTCCAGTT
>CAZKNQ010000139.1:0-2993 GCA_964554225.1 uncultured Candidatus Planktophila sp. | reverse complement strand
TCAGAGGATGCAAAACAATCAGCATCATTTACAACGCGAAGTGGTCGGCCAATTACCTTGTTCAAATCTGCTTCAACGGGTTGGCCATTTATCCAAGTAGAACTTCCGCCTTTACCTAAACGGCTAATAGGTTCGAGAGATCCAGGAATTCCGATTCCGATTGAACCGCGCTGACCCGTCTTCTCTTCGATCTCCTCGATCAATTCGGCGATCGTCCTTAAGCAACCTTGATAGTCACCGCGCGGAGTATCGCGCCTGATGCGCATTAGTTCGGTGCCATCGGCTTCTAGGGCAACGATTTCAATCTTGGTTCCGCCCCAGTCAACCCCGATCAACATAGTTCTAGAGTAAGTCAGAGAGAGAAAGCGCGAAAGACCCACAGACTTTTTTGAGTTAGAATTTGGACAGGTCACGAGTTCTAATCGATAGCCCCGGCTGATTAGACGGCAACCCTCCACCGCGGTGGGGTGCTCCGGGTGACGACCAGGTTTGCATCACACGATGTGAGCAAGTGCGTGAGGGAATTAAATGTCGAACTCGATTACAACAGCAGTTACAGGGGCATGGCTTGAAAGCCACGACCCTGGCGATCGCAAATTTGTGAAGATCGGTTATCTCTTACTGGAAAGTGGCGAGACGCTGCCGGATATCACGATTGCTTATCAAACTTGGGGCACGTTGAATGCTGCAAAAGATAATGCGATTTTAATTAATCATGCGATGACCGGTTGGTCTGATGTGACAAGTTGGTGGCCAAATATGGTCGGCCCGGGTCTGCCATTTGATACCAATAAATATTTCATCGTCTGCCCCAATGTAATCGGTGGATGTCAGGGAAGTACCGGTCCTTCAAGTATTGCTCCTGATGGCAAACGTTACGGTTCACGTTTTCCGGTTGTGACAGTTCGCGATATGGCCGCTGCTGAACTTTTATTTACCGATGCCATCGGAATCAATAAATATCGCTTGGCAGTTGGTCCATCCCTTGGTGGAATGCGCTCGCTGGAATGGGCGATTGAATATCCCGACCGCGTCGGTGCTATTTGCACGATCGGTTCCTCAGCAGTTGCAACCGGTGATCAGATCGGCGGATTCTCAGTGCAGATACGCGCAATTAAGAGCGATCCAAATTTCAACGGTGGCGATTATTACGAGCAAGCCAAGGGTCCGATCGAAGGGCTAGGAATCGCGCGGCGAATTGCACACCTGACCTACCGCACTGAATCCGAGATGGATGTGCGTTTTGGTCGCCAGATGCAGGGCGATGACACCGGGCGCTACGCCGTTGAGTCATATTTAGATCACCAGGCCGATAAATTAGCCAAGCGCTTTGATGCCAATACCTATATCTCGCTAACTTCAGCGATGGCATCCCACGATGTCGGCCGAGATCGTGGGGGAGTTGTAGCGGCGCTGGAATCGATCAAGATTCCGGCCGTTGTGGTCTCAATTGATACCGATCGCCTCTTCCCACCTCGACTTCAGGTTGAGATTGCCGAGCTCGTTCCTAAGGCGCAACCGCTAATTACTATCTCATCAGACTTCGGACACGATGGCTTTTTGGTCGAATCTGAGTCAGTTGGCGCCGCAATCGGCCAAGCGCTGAGTATAATATAGCCATCGCTTCGAGCAGTTCGAAACAAAAGTTTCGAAGATAGTTCGAAAAAACCAAAGGACAATTGTGGCTGTATTTAGTGCGCTCAAAAACAAAGCGAAGGTGGCATAAGTGGCGAAAAAGGCTCCTGCAAAAAAGAGCGCTGCTAAAAAGGTAGCAAAAAAGGCTCCTGCTAAGAAAGCTCCAGCGAAGAAGGCACCTGTTAAGAAGGCCCCAGCGAAGAAGATTGCAGCTAAGCCAGCAAAGAAGGCAGTTGTTAAGCCAGTTAAGCCGGTAAAGGTTGCGCTTAAGAAAGATTTAACTGCCAAGGAAGTACAGCAACTTGTAAATCTCAAGAACGACGTCGCTCGCCACAAAGAGATCGTCGAAACTCTTGCTGCCAGCGGTATCGATAACTATCGCAAAGCAGTTAAGAAAGAATTTTTGGCGCTCGCCCAAGAAGCGCGCCACCTTGATGAAGTAATTGCAATTGATTCTGAGAAAGCACGTAAAGCAGGGCTCGGAACATCTGCGCGAATTCTCTCTAAGGCCCAACTCGCACTCATTGCACCACCTCCAGCACCTGTTGCTGCAGCACCTGCCAATTCAACTTCTGCAAAGAGTGAAGGCAAAGCTCCTAAGGCAGCAATAGTTCTAGATGATGAAGGCAACGAGATCGTTGTCGAAGAAGTTGAACTCGAAGATGTGGAAACTCTTATCGCTGAAGTCGCTGAAATCATCGATACCGAAGCAGAAGATAAATCTAATCAGCCACGCGTTGTAAACCTAGCTGAAGAAGCATCTGGCAACGAAGAAAACGCCTTCACGCTAAAGGCCTCTGAAGAAGATGATGCCCCTGCGCAGACAGTTATGACTGCTGGTGCAACTGCTGACCCAGTTAAGGATTACCTAAAGCAGATCGGCCGCGTAGCTCTTCTTAACGCTGAGCTCGAAGTAGAACTAGCAACTCGCATTGAAGCCGGGCTCTTTGCTGAAGAAAAACTTAAAGAAGATAAGAAGATAGATAAGAAGTTCAAGCGCGAACTTGAATGGATCGTTGAAGATGGCAAGCGCGCCAAGAATCACTTACTAGAGGCAAACCTTCGTCTCGTTGTATCGCTTGCAAAGCGTTACACCGGTCGCGGCATGTTATTCCTTGATCTAATTCAAGAAGGAAACCTTGGTCTCATCCGCGCAGTTGAAAAGTTTGACTACACCAAGGGTTACAAGTTCTCTACCTATGCAACTTGGTGGATCCGTCAGGCGATCACTCGCGCGATGGCTGACCAGGCTCGCACAATCCGTATTCCAGTCCACATGGTTGAAGTCATCAACAAGTTGGCGCGCGTACAGCGCCAGATGCTTCAAGACCTGGGCCGCGAACCAACACCAGAGGAGC
>CAZKNQ010000138.1:0-3030 GCA_964554225.1 uncultured Candidatus Planktophila sp. | reverse complement strand
TAATAACGCAGGTTTTGGAATCAATAAGGCTTTTACGATGAGTGATTTGGCAAAAGAGGAAGAAGTACTCAAGGTGTTGGTGCGCACACCGATGCGCTTGATGCACATTGCACTTCCTGGAATGAAGGAACGAAATTCAGGAACGATAATTAACGTCTCATCGGTTGCCAGCTTTATTGCCGGAGGTGCCTACAGCGCATCCAAGGCTTATCTAACTGTTTTAAGCGAATCTCTTCATACCGAACTTTCGGCTACTAAGGTAAAAGTTTCAGCACTCTGTCCTGGATTTACACGAACTGAATTTCATCAACGTGGTCGCATGAAGATGTCGGGCTTGCCAGAGTTCATGTGGCTTAATTCGGATCGACTTGTTGCACAGGCTTGGAAAGATGCGCAGGCAGGAAAGGCGGTCTCGATTCCGGGATGGCAGTACAAACTCTTAGTTGGTTTCATCACTTTGGCTCCAAGGCCACTGGTTCGCAGGGTTGGTATGAATTTACGTGTCAAACAGCGTTAATTCACATGCTTTTCTCTGCTTGCATCCCCTACTTACGGCTACTGGTTGGCTAACATAGCCTCATCACTAATGGAGGTTTTTCATGTTTCGTAAGGCCATCGTCGTAGCCGGAGCTACCGCTCTCGTACTTGCATCTATAACCGCAGTACCAGCAAGCGCCGCAACCAAGGTCAGCAACGGGGTTGCTTGTAAAAAGGCGGGCCAAACCACAAAAGTGAGCGGATCTTCATACCGCTGTGCAAAGAACCCATTGGTAAAGAATTCAAAGTTAACTTGGCTCTCGCTAGATTGCCTTAACACAGCAAATACATACAACAAGGCAGTTGCAAATTTGCCGAAAATCAAAGCTGCAACAGATGAAACTATTGCCAAGCTCGATGCAGATATCGCAAAGCAGGCGGTTGAAACTGAAAAAGCCAACAAGTTAATCCCTGAATATCAGGCGAAGATAGCGACTATTAATACAGCGCTAACCGCCTTGCGCGCAGATACTGCAAATTTAACTAAGAATAAGGCAACTATCGACAAGTATGCCGCAGCAGTTCGTAGCTATGAAGCGGCGATTAAGGCCTATTCAACCGTGGGTAAGCAAAGCGAACGTAGCGAACGCGCAAAGGCCCAGGCCCTTGACCAGTACGAGAACTCAAAGACTGATATTGAGACCACACTCGGCATGGCCAAGTTGATCTGCAGCAAGGGTTTCTAACTCTTTTTGATTCAGCCTTAGGTTAGCCCTATTCGTTTTACTTTAAGGCCCGCTTTAACTTAAGTGGGTGCGAACCCATCTAATCTGGAAGTGGTTCGCTCCGGTAATTCTGGTTGGACATACCGTAGCCAAAATTCTGCAGATAAATGCTGGAATGGTGCTAGATCTATTTCTCTTTAACTTAATAATTTTGGCTGCGATAATTTCTCTGCTTCGGGCTCCGCTACATAGTGATCCATTTGCAATCTCTTTCACTGCCCTATCAATTGCTGCATGGGGTATCGGCTCGCTTTATTCAAGCGTTGCTCAATTCCTTAACTTAAACGCTAATTCGTTACTTTTTTCAAATATTGCATATGCGCTGTTCTATCCTTTCGCGCTGCTAGCTATCCCCCGCATCCTTGGACGTAGACAGCGGCTGCGTTTGCTTGAACTACTAGATGCAGCGATCTTTGGGCTGGGATTAAGTTCAATAATTACCGCACTAATTCTGAGTCAATTCATCTCAAATATTCCTGGAGATAGCATCAGCGCTTTCTTTGCTGTCTTATATCCAGTCTGTGATATTGCCTTAATAGTTTTTGCGATTGTTAGCGCGGTTGTATCTGGATTTTCAACTAGATCAGCGCTATTGATTAATGGTGTACTGGTTTTTGCGCTTAGTGATTTCTATTTTCTCTGGGCGCAGATAACTAATTCTTATCAATTCGGCCAGATTAGCGATAATGGCTGGTTACTTGGTATCTGTATCATCACGCTATCGTTATGGACAGCGCCAAATAAACTCCAGCCGGAAACGAAGATCCATCCCGCGCTAATTGCAGTATCAATCTTCATCAGTCCGGCGCTGCTATCTGCAATTGCACTTCGTCCCGATTATTTCCCGGTATATGTTGTAATCCCCACGATCGCAACCCTATTTATGGCCTTTATAAGAATGACGCTTGTGATAAGGCAAGCTAGTAATTTAGGCGAAGAGAAGATCTTGGCACGCACCGATGAGTTAACTGGTTTACCGAATCGTCGTCGATTGATTGCGGAAATTAGTGCGCTCAGTGGTGTTGAGGGGGCGCTACTTTTATTGGATCTCGATGGGTTTAAACCGGTTAACGATCAATATGGCCATGAGATGGGAGATCAAATTCTGCGCCAAGTTGCGATGCGTTTTAGTCGATCACTGCCAACGGGATCTGTTCTGGCAAGACTTGGTGGAGATGAGTTTGGAGTAATTGTGCTTGGCAGCCCCGATATAACCCTAGAAGTGGCACATGCCTTACGAGCAACGTTGAGTTATCCATTTACTGTTGGAGGAAATCAAATCTCAATTAGCGTGAGTATCGGCCATGTAAGAAATGATAGTGATGGTGATTTACTACAACGGGCAGATGCAGCTATGTATGAAGCAAAACGCAGCGGTTTAGCTATTGTGGATTCTTCTCAACCTTGATTTCTTTTAACCGTTCAAGTGATTCCAGACGTTCAGCGGCGTGATCAACTATTCGCTCAACGTATCCCCTTGAATATCCATCTAGATAAAGCCACGGTTCATGTATCTCGGCCGCAGATAAATGGGCCAACTCAGGAACATATTTACGAATATAGTCACCGTTTTCATCAAAACGTCGACCTTGCTCAATCGGATTAAAGACTCGGTAATAAGGTGAAGCATCAGTGCCAGTGCCGGCTGTCCATTGCCAACCATGCGCATTTGATGCAGGATCAAAATCAACTAAATGTTCGGCGAAGAATCGTTCTCCGAGTTGCCACTCAAGGTGCAGGTCTTTAACCAAGAAAGAGGCCACAACCA
>CAZKNQ010000137.1:0-3033 GCA_964554225.1 uncultured Candidatus Planktophila sp. | reverse complement strand
CTTGTTGGTTTTGTCCGCCAAGATGGAATTGGTCCTACAGGCCTGGAATCAAGTATGAACTCGCTAATTTCAGGAACTGATGGTCGCTATTCATATGCTCGTGGCCTAGGTGCAGAAATTCCTGGTTCACAAAATGAAATTGTTGCAGCCAAGAAAGGCACAACTGTTCGCTTAACCATTGATCGTGATGTGCAATGGGTTGCCGCGCAAGCGATTCAAGAAGCCGTTTCTAAATCTCGCGCATCAAGCGGAACAGTAATCGTCATGGATCCAAAGACAGGTCATATTTTGGCACACGCAACTGCGCCAACATTTGATCCCAATAACACAAAGACTGTTTCGCAATCACTTATGCGAAACCCATCGGTACAAGATGTTTATGAGCCAGGATCTACTGGAAAAATCATGACCCTAGCCGCAGCGCTGGAAGAGAAGAAAGTAACCCCAGAGACTGTTTTAGCGGTTCCCTACTCGCTAAAGCGCGGGGGAGATACCTTCCATGACCACGATCGCCATCCGATTCAACATTTAACGACTGCAGGAATTCTCGCGGTTTCTTCCAACACAGGAACTATAAAAATTGGCGAAATGCTCTCCAATGAAAAGTTGCATAGCTACCTAACCAAATTTGGAATTGGCGTTTCAACAGGTTCGGGGTTGCCCGGGGAATCTCGAGGAATCTTTCACCCAGTCAGTGAATGGTCAGGAACTACGGCACCTACAGTTGCCTTTGGTCAGGGATATTCGCTTACCGCGATGCAGGCAACTAGCATCTTTGCAACTATCGCAAATGATGGAGTGCGGGTATCTCCAACGGTTATCGCTGGAACAAGTGATGCTTCTGGAAAATTTACGGCTGCTTCTGCGCGCAAATCTGAAAGAGTCGTAAGTGCAAAAACCGCACAACAACTTCGCTTGATGATGGAATCGGTTGTCTCAGGCCATGGAACTGCTCCAAGTGCAGCGATACCGGGCTACCGCGTTGCTGGTAAAACTGGAACCGCAGAGCGCTACAACACTGAGTGTGGTTGTTACAGCGGATATACAGCATCCTTTATTGGCTTTGCTCCTGCCGATGCACCTAAGTATGTAATAAGTGTCACGATTCAAGACCCTAAGGGTGCTTACTACGGCGGCTCACTTGGTGGCCCAGTATTTAAGCAGGTAATGACATTTGTATTGCAGTCAGAGCATGTTGCACCGACCGGCACAAAAGTTCTTCCAATCGCGCTAACGCAAACTGAATTGCGTAAGCAAGAACGTCGTGAAAAAGCGACAACCACCCAGGCGAGCTTAAAGAACAGATAATGCGCCCATTTAGCCAGAGCACTTTAACGTTAACAAAAGTTGTCAGCGCTGTATCTGCAACCTGCGAATTAAGCGAAGCAGAGCTTTCAAAAATTGAAATATCTGGAGTAACTCACAGTGATACCCAAGTCGAACCTGGAGATCTCTTCGTTGCAATACCGGGGGTTAACCGCCATGGTGCAGATTTTGCAATTAGCGCTGTAAACAAAGGTGCGGTAGCGGTTCTCACCGATATCGCAGGTGCTGCGCAAGTTAAGGGAGTTCCAGTGCTGGTTGTGGCCGATCCTCGCCGCGTTGCTGGAAATGTTGCTGCTCTGCTCTACAACGAACCCATGCGTGATCTGGCCAGTATTGGAATTACTGGTACTAATGGCAAGACGACCGTATCTACCTTGATTTATCAAATATTTGAAGCCGCAGGGCGCGATTGCGGATTAATCGGAACAATCGAAACTCGTATCGGAAAAGATGCTATCGAAAGCTCGCGAACAACACCTGAGGCTACTGACCTGCAAGCGCTCTCAGCTGTGATGCGTGAGCGACATATGCGCCATCTAGTCATGGAAGTCTCAAGCCATGCCATGGTCCTACATCGCATGCAAGGCGCACATTTCGCCTTTGTAGGTTTCACAAACTTAACGCAAGATCACTTAGATTTTCATGGAGATATTGAGAGCTACTTTGCGGCAAAAGCCAGGCTCTTTACCTACGACTTTGCTGACCAAGCAGTAATCAATATAGATAGTGGATACGGAAAACGGTTAGTTAATACAACTGAACTTCCGGTGATCTCGCTATCTCGGCTAAATCCCCAAGCCACATGGCATTTTGCAGAAATTGATACATCTGGAAAGTACATTCAATTTAAAGTACGTGGCTCTGGTGGAATTCTTATTGAATCCTCAACAAAACTTCGTGGCGGCTATAACTTAGATAATCTTTTGATGGCCATGGCAATCGCGGTCGAATCTGGTGTAGATCCAATTGATATGGCAGCAGCTATTCCAACGCTATCTGGTGCAGCAGGTCGCTTAGAAGAGGTAAGCCTCGGTCAGCGCTATTCGGCTTTTGTTGATTATGCACATACTCCAGATGCAGTCTCCAATGTGCTCGAATCGATTCGTGAATTTACATCTGGCAAAGTTATCGCAGTACTTGGCTGTGGTGGAGATCGTGACGCCACGAAACGTCCGTTAATGGGACAAGCGCTAACTCAAGGCTGCGATATCGCAATCTTTACCAGCGACAACCCACGTTCCGAAGATCCGACTCAAATTCTGACGGAGATGGTTGGTAACTTGAAGGTTTCTGAGCCAGCAAGAGTCATTGCAGATCGCAAGAGCGCGATTGAATACGCTGTTTCTCTGGCAGCCGATGGCGACACAATTGCGATATTGGGCAAGGGCCACGAAATCGGGCAAGAAATCGATGGCATGAAATTAGAATTTGATGATCGTAAGGTTCTGGCAGAAGCGATTGCAGGTTTGAAATGATTGCGCTTAAGGCATCAGAGATAGCCAAGATCGTTGGAGGAGAATTAATCGGCAGCGACATCACTGTCACCGCAGCGCCAGTCTTTAACTCGAGTCAAGCAACCGAGGGATCAATCTTTCTTGCTCTCGTCGGAGAAAAAACAGATGGCCATAATTTTGTTGCAGATGCCTTTGCGCGCGGTGCAGTACTCGCCTTTGTAACTAGCGAAGTTCCCGAACGCTGCATAGTTGT
>CAZKNQ010000136.1:0-3051 GCA_964554225.1 uncultured Candidatus Planktophila sp. | reverse complement strand
CGTTCTTCATCTGATCCTGGAAGAGCAGCGGCCAGTGCGGTGAAGTTCTCTTGATCTGCCAGTAAAAACACAGCGATAATCGAAATAATCAGAATCGAGCCTTGAATCAACATTCCTGCGCCATCGAAGGTAACTGACTCCATCGCAGCCGCTGATGAAGAACGATCGCGCACGCGAATTAGCGATACCAGCGATAGAACCAAAGTTGCCAGAGTGATAAATAGTTGTGATGAAGCGCGTGATTTACGTGGAGCGAAAGCTTCGATGAGCACGCCAAGAACAGCGCCACCAAGAACGATCAGAATCGGTGCAAGCAGTGCGTAATCAAGGGTTGGTGATACGAATTCAATCATTACTTGCCCTCACTCATCGTTGGCGCTGGATCGCTAAATCCTTGTTGCGAAATGATGGTCTGTGATGCCGGATTAATGATGTTTAGCAGCGGCGATGGGTAGAAACCAAGAACAACGATCGTTGCGATAACTGGTGCGATCGCAATTTTCTCGCGCAGAGTTAGGTCGCTTAAATTCTCATTGCCCGGAGTCGTTGGGCCGTGCAGTGCGCGTTGTACCGGAATCAAAATGTATAGAGCGGCTAAGACGATACCGAAGGTAGCGATAACTGCTGCAACTGGATATCGCGTAAAGGTTCCGACCAGAACAAGGAATTCGCTAACGAAGCTAGAAAGACCCGGTAGCGCCAAGCTCGATAAACCTGCGATAAAGAATGACCACGCCATGATTGGTGTGACGCGTTGCAGTCCGCCGAAATCAGAGATTGTTGATGAGTTACGACGCGTGATCATAAATCCTGCAACTAAGAAGAGCGCTGCTGTTGAGAATCCGTGGTTAAACATATACAGCGTTGAACCAGACATACCTTGCGAAGTCATCGCGAAGATTCCCATGGTGATAAATCCGAAGTGAGAAATCGAGGTATATGCGATCAAGCGCTTGATATCTTTCGCGCCAATTGCAAGGAATGCACCATAGAGAATGGAGATAACTGCCAAGGTAATAATCATCGGCGTGAATGTCTTACTTGCCTCTGGGAAGAGAGTTAGGCAGTAACGGATCATTCCGAATGTTCCGACCTTATCGAGAACACCTAAGAGCAATACTGATGTTCCAGGGGTCGCTGACTTCGCAGCATCTGGCAGCCATGTATGTAGCGGCCAGAGTGGAGCCTTGATCGCAAATGCGATAAAGAATCCGAGGAATAAGACGTTCTCCATCATCGGAGTCAAAACTGTATGCAACCCGGAAAGAGTTGTTATATCGAAAGTGCGGTTTCCGTAGCGAGTTGCCATGACATAAATACCGATTATTGAGGCGAGCATCAGCAATCCGCCAAAAAGGCTGTAGAGCAAGAATTTCACTGCTGCGGCAGCGCGTTCGCCGGAACCAAAACCACCAATCAGGAAGTAAACCGGAACCAACATCGCTTCAAAGAAGACGTAGAACAAGAAGACGTCAGTTGAAGCGAATACGCCGATCATCATTGTTTCAAGTACCAACAGAAGTGAGTAGAAGACCTTAGGGCTCCAACGTCCGCCTTCGGATTCGCGCCATCCGGCAACTACAACGATTGGAGTTAAGAGAACTGACATCAAAATCAGTACGAGTGCGATGCCGTCAACACCAAGTGCATATTTAATACCGAAGGCAGGAACCCATTCGCGAGATTCTACGAATTGAAAACCTTTAGCGTTGAAGTCAAAGGAGATCGTCATGTAAATGCCAACAACAGCAACCAAGATTGTTGTAATAAGTGCGATCTGCTTAGTTAAAAGAACGTTTGTCTTAGGCGCTAGCGCGATGAAAGCGGTACCGATAAGTGGCAACAGCATCAAGAAAGTGAGGATGTTCATATCTGCCAGATTCACGTTGTTACCACCCAAATTGCCGCGATTAGCGCTGCTGCGCCAATCAAGATTAGAACTGCATAGCTACGAACAAAACCTGTCTGAGTTTCGCGGAGCGCAGAACCAGAGCCGAGCGCCATCTTTCCAACACCGCGAACTGCGCCATCAACAACCGAGTCATCAATCTTGACTAGGGCAGAAGTTAACGCTTGTCCAGGGCGCATGAAGAGCGCTTCGTTTACATCATCTTGGAGCAAGTCGCGTCGTGCGATACGAGTAAAGATAGAAACTTTCTCTGGTGCCACGTTATCAATTTCAGAGAGTTGGTACTTGATGACTGCAATTGCAACACCAATCGCAACCATTGTGAGAGCAAGTCCAGAGACAACAATTGGAGGTAGAAGTTCGGTGTGCTCACCATGTTCTTCAAAGAGTGGCTCTAGCCAATGCTTAAAGGCTTTTCCACGATAGAGCAGGTAGCCTGAAATAACTGAACCGATTGAAAGGATCACCATCGGTACCCACATCAAGGCGGGTGATTCATGTGGATGTTGGTTATCTTCCCAACGCTTTGGACTTGTAAAAGTCAAGATCATTACGCGCGTCATATAGAAGGCGGTTATCGCAGCGCCAATAAGAGTGACTGTTCCGAGAATAATTCCCTTTGCACCGCCAGCATTTAGCGCAGTTTCAATAATCATATCTTTCGAATAGAAACCAGCGAATGGTGGAACTCCGATAATCGCTAGGTAACCAAGACCAAAGGTCACAAATGTGATCGGCATAAATTTACGAAGGCCGCCATATTTGCGCATATTTACTTCATCGTTCATGCCATGCATTACCGAACCTGCGCCAAGGAACATTCCGGCTTTAAAGAATCCGTGGGTAAGCAAGTGCATGATTGCAAATGCGTAACCGGCAGGTCCGAGGCCAGATGCCAAGATCATGTAACCGATCTGAGACATCGTTGAAGCAGCAAGTGCTTTCTTGATGTCATCTTTAGCCATACCGATAATGGCACCGAACAAGAGAGTAATCGCACCAACAATAACTACAAGAAGTTGAGCAGTTGGCGCAGCATCAAATACAAAGTTAGAGCGAACAATTAGATAAACGCCTGCAGTAACCATTGTTGCGGCGTGGATCAAAGCAGAGACTGGAGTTGGTCCCGCCATCGCATCGCC
>CAZKNQ010000135.1:0-3071 GCA_964554225.1 uncultured Candidatus Planktophila sp. | reverse complement strand
AACCCCCGACCCGGTGATTAAGAGTCACCTGCTCTACCAACTGAGCTAACAACCCATTCAAACGGTCGAATGTTTGAATGCAGAGCAGACCCTATCAGGGCAGCGCGGCTTGTCTAACACGTCGGCTGCCGCGAAGATGGTGACATGAGTCGCTGGCAGATACGTATTGTGGTGCTATTGGCCGCAGGCGTTTTCATGGGTCAAGTACCAGTTGAGGCTTCAACAAAGACAGCGGAAGCGGTATTGGAAACGTTGGCCGTTAAAGGTAGAGCGCCAAAGACTGGCTATGAGAGATCGCAATTTGGCCCGGCTTGGTCTGATGTAGATCGCAATGGCTGCGATACCCGCAACGATATTTTGTATCGAGATTTAACTTCAGTTGTTTTCAAATCAGGGACCCGCGATTGCGTAGTTTTATCTGGAATTTTGCTGGATCCGTATTCGGGGGAGAAGATCTCATTCGAACGCGGCCAGAAGTCCAGTATGGATGTGCAGATCGATCATGTGGTGGCGTTATCGAATGCCTGGCAGACCGGTGCCTTTAAGTTGAGTTACGACAAACGTTTAGCCTTCGCTAATGATCCCATGAACTTGTTGGCGGTTAAAGGTCGATTGAATTCGCAGAAAGGCGATGGCGATGCTGCGACTTGGTTGCCACCGCGCAAAGATATTCGATGTGCTTATGTGGCGCAGCAAATAGTCGTTAAGGCAAAGTACGGGCTATGGGTAACCCCGCCCGAAAAGGCTGCGATGCAATCTTTACTTGCTAAGTGTCCAGGCTTTAAAGCACCGACATATTAAAGTGCGTCTGCTCCGCGCTCACCAGTGCGTACACGAACAACCGTTTCAACCGGAGTAACCCAAATCTTTCCATCGCCAATTGAACCGGTGTTTGCTGTATTTGCAATGATGTCGACTAAGTTTGCAGTATCAGCATCTTCGGCAAGTAGTTCGATGCGAACCTTTGGAATGAAATCAACGGTGTATTCAGCGCCGCGATAAATTTCGGTGTGGCCCTTTTGACGGCCAAAGCCGCGGGTTTCAGAGACAGTCATGCCGTGAACTCCAGCTGCTTGAAGAGCGGCTTTGATGTCATCGACCTTTGCTGGTTTCACGATTGCAGTTATTAACTTCATATTTATCTCGCTTCTCTTGTTTGAACTCTAGTACCGGTTTGAATTTCCGGTTATGTCATATGCCGATTCGGCGTGATAAGTCGTGTCAAGACCGTTTAGCTCATCATCGCGGAAGGCGCGGAAGCCGATAGTCTTTGAGATAACCGTTGCGATTAACCAAGTGGCACAGAACGAAAAGATAGCCACTGTGATGATTGCGATTACCTGAGATTGCAGCAAGTCTGTACCGCCCTTGAAGAAGAGGCCATCTTTACCTGCAGCGTTTGCAGTTACGGTTGCGGCAAATCCTATGAAGAGCATTCCGATAAGTCCGCCCACTCCGTGAACGCCAACAACATCTAGCGAATCGTCGTAACCAAACTTGTATTTGCGAGTTACCGCCCAAGCCGATGCAACGCCCGCAATTAGACCAAGAATTAACGCACCCATTGGGTTTAAGAAACCGCAAGCAGGTGTGATTGCAACTGCTCCTGCGATAGCGCCAGATGCAACTCCTAAAGTTGTCGCTTTGCCGTTGCGCTTCTTCTCGAAGGCAATCCAGGTCATAGCCGCTGCTGCCGTTGAGATTTGAGTATTGATCATCGCTGTTGCTGCAAGCGATCCAGCTGAAAGTGCTGAACCGGAGTTAAATCCAAACCATCCGAACCAGAGCATTCCTGCTCCCAGTAAAACAAGCGGCATGTTGTGCGGGCGCATTGGATCGCGTCTAAAGCCATCGCGCTTTCCAAGAACTATTGCCAGAGCAAGCGCTGCCGCACCAGAGTTAATCTCAACAACCGTGCCGCCCGCAAAATCTAGCGCGCCGAGTTTGTCGATAATCCATCCACCATTTCCACCTTGCGTTGCAAATGCCCAGTGCGCAATTGGAATGTAAACCAGTGTGATCCAAACTGCGACAAAGATGACCCATGAACCATATTTGGCACGGTCTGCGATCGCACCAGAAAGCAGTGCCACGGTGATGATTGCGAAAGTTAATTGGAACATCGCAAAGGCAAGAACCGGGATCTGATGTCCTTCAGCGCCCGTTACTTGATTTAAAGTATTGGCTAAACCAAGGTGATCAAAGTTTCCGATCAGACCACCGTTTGATTTACCGAATGCAAGTGAGTAACCGTAGAGCACCCAAATAATTGTGGTAACACCTATTGCGGCAAATGACATCATCATCATATTTAGCGCACTTTTGGCGCGCACCATGCCGCCATAGAAAACTGCCAAACCGGGTGTCATAAATAGAACTAAGGCAGCGCTTGCTAGAACCCAAGCGGTATCGCCGGTATTTACTTCGATCACTTTGCTCTCCAAAATCTGCACCGCCGGGCAGTGGCCGCGCAATGGAGCAATGCTAAAGGGGAGTGTTAGTGAGTTTGGCTATATCGCTTATATGACGCGTGGATTTCTTCCTCAGCCGCATCATGTCCAACCCATTCGCCGCCTTGCACAGACTTTCCGGGTTCGAGGGTTTTGTAGACTTCAAAGAAGTGTTTGATTTCAGAGAGTTCATAAGCTGGGACATCGCTTAGATCTTGTAGGTAGGACTTGCGAACATCACCGGCTGCAACGCAGAGCAACTTGTCATCTCCACCTGCTTCATCAGTCATATTTAACATTCCGATTACTCGACAGGAAACAACACAGCCTGGGAAAGTTGGTTCATCTAGCATCACCAAAGCATCAAGCGGGTCGCCATCTTGCGACAAAGTGTTCTTTACATAGCCATAGTCATATGGGTAACGAGTTGAAGTAAAGAGCATGCGATCTAAGCGGATTTCACCAGTTACGTGATCGACTTCGTACTTGTTGCGAGATCCCGCGGGGATTTCGATGATTACATCAAAGATCATAATTACTGCTCTCGTTTGGTTAAAGAAAAAACTTGGGGTGAGCGACGGGGCTCGAACCCGCGACATCTCGGACCACAACCGAGTGCTC
>CAZKNQ010000134.1:0-3130 GCA_964554225.1 uncultured Candidatus Planktophila sp. | reverse complement strand
ATGGCAAGATTAGCCTCCTGTTGAGGGGCCCTCTACCCCCACAACATCCATATCCACAGTTGTATCGAATACATGCGCACCCCGCTGCATAGTTAAAGATGCGACACACTTTTTAGGAGCACTACTTCTTTGTCTACAAAAATTCGCTTAATGCGCATGGGAAAAATCCGCACCCCATTTTTCCGCATCGTCGTAACAGATTCACGTAAAGCACGTAACGGACTTTCAATTGAAGAAATTGGTCGTTACGTTCCAGGTCAAGAGCCATCAATCATGGAAGTTAACTCAGAGCGCGCGCAGTACTGGCTCGGAGTCGGCGCACAACCAACTGCCGCTGTAGAGGCGATCTTTAAGGTCACTGGCGATTGGCAGAAGTTCAAGGGCCTACCTGGCACTGAAGGAACACTTAAGTTTGCAACACCAAAGCCAGCTAAGAGCATCGCTTACGAAGCAGCTGTTAAGCAAGCGATGGATGAGCCTAAAGAAGGCGCAACAACGCTGAAGAAGAAGGCGCAAGAGAAGTTGGCTGCAAAGGCTAACCCTGCTCCTATTGTTGAAGAAGTTGCGTCCGAACCAACTGCGGCCGATGTGGTAGCAGAGGTTCCAGCTGAAGCTGCGACTACAGAAGATGTGGTTGAAGCTCCAGTTGCTGAAGCGACAACTGAAGCGACAACTGAAGAGGCCGCGCAATAACCATGATGGACGAAGCTCTCGAGCACCTCGTTAAAGGAATCGTTGATAATCCTGAAGATGTCATCGTTAAGGAAAAGACTCATCGTCGTGGCACAACTCTAGAAGTTCGTGTTAATCCTGAAGATATCGGCAAGGTAATTGGTCGCAACGGCCGCACTGCAAAAGCGCTTCGCACAGTTGTTAGCGCTATTGCTGGTCGCACTGTGCGCGTTGACCTAATCGATACCGATGAGGCTCGTTAAAGCGAAAGCATTTATCTGATGCGCCTTAATGTAGGTCGCATCGGTCGCGCCCACGGAATCTTGGGCGAGGCCACAATTGAAGTACGTACCGATGATGCAGCAGAACGTTTTGCGATCGGGGCAATACTTGAGACAGAAAGCCACGGTAATTTAACCGTGGCTTCTGCACGTGTACACAACGGAATCTTGCTCCTGGGCTTTGAGGGCGTTGCCGATCGCAATGCAATTGAGAAATATCGCAACCAACTTCTCTATGCAGATGTAGATATCGATGCGCCAGGTCATGATGAAGACGATTATCACGTCCTGCAATTAATTGGATGTAAAGCATTTCTAGTCGATGGCGATTTATTCGGAGAAGTAAGCGATGTCTTGAACCTGCCGGGACAAGATGTGCTGAGCATTAAGACTGAAAGCGGAGAAGCTCTAATTCCATTCGTTCATCAGTTGGTTCCGGTTGTTGATGTGAAGGCAAAGCGAATGACCGTTATTCCTCCCGAGGATTACGAAGCCGGGGTAAGCAAATGAAGATAGATGCGATAACCATCTTTCCTGAATACTTTGCGCCTGCTCAGTTATCACTGCTAGGCAAAGCGCAGAGCAAAGGTTTAGTCGATATTCAAGTTCATGATCTTCGCGCTGCCACGCAAGATAACCACAACACAGTAGATGACACTCCCTATGGTGGCGGCGCCGGAATGGTGATGCTTCCTGAAATTTGGGGGCGAGTGCTAGATCCTCTGATGGTGGAAGATACAGATTTGATTATTTTGACCCCAGCGGGAAAGCGCTTCAACCAGGAAATGGCACAAAGTTTTGCTGGTTCAAAACATTTGATTTTCGCTTGTGGTCGCTACGAAGGAATCGATGATCGCGTACGTCAACATTACGAGTCATCTGAATATGCAGCCAAAAATGTTCGAGTTCATGAAGTCTCAATTGGTGATTATGTTCTGGGCGGGGGAGAAGTGGCATCCCTAGTAATGATTGAAGCGATTACCCGTTTGATCCCGGGAGTTCTTGGAAACCCTGAATCGCTTACAGAAGAGTCTCATAATTCGGAAGGTTATTTGGAATATCCAAATTTCACGAAACCACAAGAATGGCGCGGTATCTCGGTGCCTGAGATTTTATTGAGCGGAAATCACGCTGAAATTGCTAAGTGGCGCGAATTACAAGCGATTGAGCGCGCCAAAAAGAATTTATAACTCGTCAGTAACCACTTCATGGGCTTAGCGTTGACCTATGAGCGAAGAGTCAGCAAAGATCCAATCCCGACTCATCCGCGATCTTGAGCCAGTTGTTGCAGTTGAACTTGAGCGCCACCTTTCCGTACAAAAGAATTGGTATCCACACGAGTATGTCCCATGGTCGGAAGGCCGCGATTACGCAGGACCGCTAAATCGTGATGCTTGGGAAGCTAAGGATTCTAAACTTTCACCGGTTGCGCAAGATTCTTTAGTTTTAAATCTTTTAACTGAAGACAACTTGCCAAGCTATCACACTGAGATTTCAATCTCGATGGGTCGCGATGGCGCATGGGGAAATTGGATTGAGCGATGGACTGCTGAAGAGGCGCGCCATGCAATCGTGATTCGTGATTACTTAATGGCTACTCGTGGAGTGGATCCATACGAACTTGAAGATTTGCGTATGGCGCATATGTCCTTGGGATATCAGACGCCATATGAAAATGATATGTTGCACACGATTGCATATGTTTCTTTCCAAGAACTTGCCACACGAATTTCGCACCGTAACACCGGAAAAATTTCTAACGACCCAATTGCCGAAGGCATGATGCAACGCGTGGCGCTAGATGAAAACCTCCATATGCTCTTCTATCGCAACACGCTCTCTGCGGCTCTAGATATGGAACCCAATGCAGCGATGCGCGCGATCGCAGATGTAGTGACTAACTTTGATATGCCAGGAGCTAACATGCCGGGCTTTGGTCGCAAAGCAGTTCAGATCGCTCTAGCTGGAATTTATGACTTGCAACAGCATCTAGACGATGTGGTCGCCCCAGTTTTGCGTAGTTGGAAGGTTTTCGAACGCGAAGATTTAACTGGCGATGGATTGAAAGCGCGTGATGAACTCAAAGCATTTATGGATCAGACCTATAAAGCCGCTGAAGTCTTTAACGATAAGCGCGAGACTCATTTTGAACGTCAAATAGCGCGTGGAATTCAACC
>CAZKNQ010000133.1:0-3139 GCA_964554225.1 uncultured Candidatus Planktophila sp. | reverse complement strand
AAGCGATGGAGCTAAATTCACAAGTCACACTTTTATTTCCTTGGTATGCGATGGAACGCCAGGTTTCGATAAGTGGTTTTGCCGAAAAGATTTCCGAAAGTGAATCAGCCGAATACTTTGCAACGCGTCCGTGGTCTAGCCAAATCGGGGCATGGGCAAGTGCGCAATCATCACCACTTTCATCACGCGAAGAACTCGAACAACGATTTGCTGGAGCATCGCAAAAATGGCCTGAAGGAACAACCGTTCCAAAGCCACCACATTGGGGCGGCTATCGCGTTACACCGATCAGTATCGAATTCTGGCAAGGGCGCTATTCAAGGCTGCATGATCGCTTGCGCTATGAGCGGGCTAACAGCGAAACCGAGTGGGAGATCACTCGCTACTACCCGTAGTCTTAGCCCATGAGCGCAGATATTAAGATCCCAGATAATCTCAAACCACGTGATGGCCGTTTTGGTTGCGGTCCATCAAAGATTCGCCCCGAAGCACTTGCTGCACTCGGCGCATCTGGTTCATCGATTCTCGGAACTTCTCACCGCCAAAAGCCAGTAAAGAACGTGGTTCACCGCGTGCGTGAAGGACTCAACTCTCTCTTTTCACTTCCCGAAGGTTATGAAGTTGTACTCGGAAATGGTGGCTCAACTGCGTTCTGGGATATCGCAACCTTTGGTTTGATTGAAAATAAATCACAGCACTTAGTCTTCGGTGAATTTTCTTCAAAGTTTGCATCTGCTGCAAAAGAAGCTCCTTTTCTTGGCGAACCAACTGTGATTAAGGCAGAACCTGGTTCACACCCACAAGCAGTTGCTGAAGCTGGCGTCGATGTTTACGCACTTACTCACAATGAAACTTCAACTGGCGTTGCGATGCCAATCAAGCGTCCTGCCGGAACAGATGGTGCGCTAGTTCTGGTTGATGCAACAAGTGCTGCGGGTGGACTCGAAGTTGATGCAAAAGAATTTGATACTTATTACTTTGCACCTCAGAAATCTTTTGCATCTGATGGTGGCCTTTGGCTTGCGCTAATGAGCCCAGCCGCAATTGCGCGCGCCGAGAAAATCAAAGCAAGTGGTCGTTGGGTGCCTGCGTTCTTCGATCTCGGAATTGCGATTGAAAACTCACGCCTTGATCAGACTTACAACACACCAGCACTTGTCACCTTTATGTTGCTCGCCGATCAAATCGAGTGGATGAATAACAATGGTGGTCTTAAATTCGCTGCTGGCCGTAGCGCTGAATCCTCTGCCAAGTTGTACGCATGGGCGGAGAAAACTTCTTACACAACGCCATTCGTCACAGATCCAGCGATGCGCTCAAAGGTAGTTGGCACAATTAACTTTGATGATGCAATTGATGCAACCGCTGTTGCAGCAGCGCTTCGCGCCAATGGAATCGTTGATACTGAGCCTTATCGCAAGCTAGGTAAGAACCAACTTCGTATCGGTATGTTCCCGGCCGTTGATCCAAGTGATATTGATGCGCTGACTGCCTCAATTGATTACGTTGTAGCAGCGTTATAAAGCCCATTTAAAAAAAGATGCCAAAAACGTTTCAACGCAACGGGCAGTTCTGGCTGCTCGCACTTCAAGTAGCAACCGTTAACTTCTTTACTGGTGGATTTGGTCCATCACAGGCTTTGCTTCGCGAAGATCAAGGCACATCACTCGGCGTTGCCGGACTTCACGGAACTGCAATGGGCGTTGCCGCGATTATCGCCGGCGGCATGAATTCAAAGTTGGTTCATCGCTTTGGACGCTCAAATACAACCTGGATCGGTTTAACCGTATTTTCTATCGGTATCGTATTTTTCGTTTTTGCTCCCCCAGTGCAACTAACTCTAACTGCAACACTAATTGCCGGCTGGGGAATCTCGGTTGTTATCAATAACGTAAACACTGCTGGTTCGCATGCCTTCGCTGATCGATCACACACAGCAGTTGCACAGATCAATGCTGTGGCGATCGCAGGATTTGTGACGGGAAACTTTGTTATCGGTTCAACTGCGAATATCGTTCGAGATCAATGGCGTATCGGAATGCTAATCACGATTCCATTTATTTTGGTGCTCTTTATCAAAGGGCGCAAGTACGAACCAGATACTCATACCCCTGATGAAGATGGTCCACAACGCGGAAAACTATCGCGCGGATTCTGGTTCTCATTTACTGGATTCTTTATCTCGATTAGCGCAGAATTTGCGACATCATTCTGGTCAGCATCTCTTATTAGCGATCGCACCGATGCTAGCGCTGCAATTTCAACACTGGCAGTAATTGCTTTTGGCACTGGTGTTGGAACAGGTCGCTGGTATGCAGGTCGCGTCTTAAAGCGTTTCCACGCCGATGAGCAATTAAAAATCGCACTTGGCCTGCAATTTGTAGCATTTGGATTTTTCTGGTCATCGCACAATCTAGTGCTCTGCTTAGCCACATTATTCTTCGTCGGTCTTGGAATCTCGGTTCAATTCCCGCTATTTACCTTGCGTATGGTCGCCTTTAGCGAGGGTCGTCCGGATCTTGCAATCGGTAAGAGCTCAATTGCAGCAGGCATTGCTATTGCTTCTTCTCCGCTATTGCTCGGAATCTTGGGCGATAACTTTGGTATTTCCCGCGCTTACATAATGGTTCCGGTGCTAATTGCACTTGGTTTCATTATGGTTGCGCTCTCACCATCAAAGCATCTCGGTGTGAATAATATTTAAATGAACTACCGCACACGAAGATTGATCACGGTTTTAACTTTAATAAGTTTATTAGCGCTGATCGTCGTAGGTGGCAGGTAATACGCCTTCCACCGATATGTCCTTGGGCAGATTAACTTTGTTGTGAAATATCGCCCAAATAGTTAAACAGGCTCCGAGCGAGATTAGTCCGCAGAGCGCAATTGTTTGGCGAACACCAATTGCTTCGGCAAGGAAACCGATTAACGGTGACCCAAATGGCGTGCCACCCATAAAGATAAGTAAATAGATTCCACTGACTCGACCACGGATTGCTGGATCTGAGTTAACTTGAATCAAAGAGTTAGCGGTAATCAGCATTGTCAGTGCGCTAAAACCGCAGAGCGGTAACCAAATTGAGTACCAGGTATATGTAGGAGCAAGCGAAAGCAAACAAACCGCTGTTGAAAATACGAC
>CAZKNQ010000132.1:0-3140 GCA_964554225.1 uncultured Candidatus Planktophila sp. | reverse complement strand
GCCCCTGCCTTCCGCGCCCGTCAACGTGAACCGTCCCGCAACATGCAGCGATGAATTACAGCTCTGGATCAGCACTAAAGGTGAAGTCGGTTCAGTAAGTGCAACCGGGCCAATCGCATTTAAGGTCGCAGCACAGATCAGTGGACGCGGAGTAGCAGTTGACTGCACCAAGACATCTTGCGGAATCTTCTTCCGCCTTGATCGTTCTGCAACAGCAGATACCAGCGAAGATCTGTTTCTTCCCATTACCTTCCGCGAAGGTGCTGCTGCCCCTTTGCTGCCGGCTGATGTAGTCACAGTTACTTTAAATAACCAGCCGCTAACCCGAAATGTTCCGATGGCACTCGCCTATCGCCAAAGCGCAAAGATTGTGGCAACTGCGCAATCTGGTCTGCCAGTTACTTTGACATCGCTTACTCCAGAATGTTCATACGCAAATGGAACGCTAACTGCGCTCAAGGGTGCAGGCCAGTGCGCACTTGCTCACCGAACTGCCGGCAACGATAAATTTGCAGCAAGTTCTGCAAACTATCCATTTATTCTCGAACCTGGCACCCAGAAAGTAGAGCGCGCTACCAAGGAACTCAAAAAAGGTAAGCCTAAAGCAATGCCCGCTGAAACAAACTTCGGCGAGACTATTTCTTACAAGAGTTTGAGTAAGAACTGTCGCGTTGAGTTAAATCTAATCGAGGCTCAAAAGCGCGGAATCTGCACCATCGTTGCTACAGCGCCAGCCAAAGAAGGAATGTGGCTAGCACTTAAGCAAGAGCTAAGAATTAGAGTTAGCTAAAGCCTTTATTCCAGCGATATAGAAGTTGGTTGTAACTGCGATCTCATCTTCTGCCGTTGCGGCACCTGATTCAATGCGACGGGTTGCTACATCTGTCATCGCCTGCAACTGCGCGAGGGCGCGTGCGGTATCTGTAATGCCAAGGGCAGCGAAGGTTTTGCTAAGCGGTGCCAACATCCGACGGTGGGCAGCGCCAATTTCAGCGTTTCGCTCGCGCGGCAAAGTGGTGGCATGAAGTGACTTGGCTAAAAGGTGTCGCCCATCGCCTACGAAGTTAAGTGAAGTTTCGATCCAGATAGTTAGTGCGGCTATTGGATCGCTTTCATTTTCGATCGCGCTGCGCAAGAGTTCGCCAAAGTTCTTTAGCTCTTCAATCAACAGATCAGCAACGAGATCTTGGCTGCTAGAAAAGTATTCATAGACCGAAGTTCGCGAAAGCCCAGCGCGCGCTGCAACTGCGGCGATTGAAATGCTGGCAGAACTTTCCTCGAGCGCGATCTGGGTGGCCGCAGAAATCAATTGATTGCGGCGCCAATCGCGATGCGAGGCTAAGTCCTGTGTTGAAATCTTAGGCATAAAAAAATTATTTCATGGTTTGCGAAAGTCTGCGCAGTGAATCAATGACCACAGCCCGATCGCTGGTGCGCCAAAGCGGGGGCATCGAGTTAAGTAGGACACTTCCGTAGCGTTTAGTTACGATTCGCGAATCTAAAATTGCAACTACCCCGCGATCATCAACGCTGCGGATTAACCGGCCAGTGCCTTGGGCCAGCAACAGCGCTGCGCGCGGTAGTGAGACTTGCATAAAGCCACTGCCACCTGCGGCATCGGCCAGCGATGCGCGAGCCGACATAACTGGTTCGTCGGGACGCGGAAATGGAATTCGATCAATTGCAACCAAGATGCAAGATGAACCTGGAACATCAACGCCTTGCCAGAGCGACATCGTGCCAAGCAAAATAGAAGTTTCATCTTTAGCAAAACGTTCAACGAGCGGGCCAACCGCATCACCACGTTTCTGCGTAATGATGGTGATCGGTAACTCTTTTAAAACGTTGCGCAGATGGGTATCGGCTGCTTCAACTCCGCGCCACGAACTAAATAACGCCAGAGTGCGACCGCCGGCCGCATCTATTAGCTCACCGAGTTCAGTTAAGACTTCAGGACTTGGTCCATCACGACCTGGTTCAGGCAAATGTTTGGGCATATAGAGAACACCTTGATTTGCGAAATCAAATGGTGAACCGACATCGAGCATCTGCACATTTGCTGGATCGATATCGCCATCTTCACTTTCGGTATCTGCATCAGAACCGACCACAAAACCGATGCTGCGCGCCATCGCATCAAAGCCATTGCCAACGGTGAGCGTTGCCGATGTCGCAATAACTGGAGTCTTGGTTAATAGGTTTGCACGCAGTACCTCAGAGACAGACAGTGGCGCTAAATAAAGAGTGGAAAATGTTGGTTCATACCAAAGTACGTGGGTATTTCCCATCTTTAACAGCTTGCCACAGGTTGTATTTATTTCAGAGACCGCACCTTTAACGCGTGCACGTTCGGCAATCGCATCGGAATCAATAATGTCGTCATCGGCGTTAATTATCTGAACGATCGCCGCTGCCGCATCTTTAACCTTGCGAATTGGTGCTTCAAGTGAAGATGGAATCTCTTCAAGTCGTCCTTGTGCGGCAAAGTCACCACGGATCTGATCTCCGTAATCTGCCATTGCATCATGGAAGTTATCGGCCGCTTTGGTGAGCGCATCAGCTAACTTGCCTGGCATATGTTTGCGCGCCATGGCGGCTGCGCGAATAACACGTGCAGAGGTGAGCTCTTCGGTAACTGCTTGCGTGGTGCGATCCATAAATTCGTGGGCTTCATCCAAGATCACCGCATCGCGTTCGGGCAAGATCGGATGCGAATCAACGATCTCGATTGCAAGCAGGGTGTGGTTGGTGACTACAACATCGGCAGTCTGGGCCTTTGCCTTGGCTAGGGCTGCAAAACATTGTGGCCCGTAATTACAGACATCGGCGCCGACGCATTCGCGCCCCGAAAGTGAATTCGCTGCCCAGACTCTGCGATCGACATCAGGTGCATCATCGCGATCACCTGAGACACCGGGCGTCTTAGCCCAGGCATGTAAACGCTTGGCATCTTTTTCTAAGTAACTTACCTCTAACAAAACTTCGCCATCGGGATCTGGTTCATCGGTATTCATCTTCTGCAAGCAGATGTAGTTTCCTACGCCTTTGTAAATCCCATAAGTAATCTCACGGCCCAACTCTTTCTCAAGTGCTGGGACAACTGCGGGTAAATCACGTTCTACTAATTGACGTTGCAGTGC
>CAZKNQ010000131.1:0-3177 GCA_964554225.1 uncultured Candidatus Planktophila sp. | reverse complement strand
CTACTAACTGACGAATTGCTTTTACATCGCTCGTGCGCGCGGGACGAATATTTACCATTTAAAAACTTTATTCGATTTCTGGCTTAACAAGCGGGAAAAGAATTGTCTCGCGAATACCAAGGCCCGTTAGTGCCATCAATAAACGATCAACGCCCATTCCCATTCCACCCATTGGTGGCATCGCAAATTCCATTGCACGCAAGAAATCTTCATCAACTTGCATCGCTTCTAAATCACCTTTGGCGCCTAGCGTTGCTTGTTCTACTAAACGCTCGCGCTGAATAACTGGATCAATTAATTCAGAGTAACCGGTTGCTAGTTCAAAGCCATCGACGTAGAGATCCCACTTTTCGGCAACGCCTGGAATCTCGCGATGTGCGCGAACAAGTGGAGATGTATCAACTGGGAATCCCATAACAAAAGTAGGCTCAATTAACTGATCTTTTGCCACGTGCTCAAAGATCTCTTCGGCTAACTTGCCGGTGATCCACTTCGGATCGATCTTCATGCCGAGCTTGGTTGCAATCTTTTTTAGATCTTCGATTGGGGTTAGTGCGGTAACGGTCTCGCCAACGCCTTGTGAAATAGCGTCATAGAGTGAAATCTCTTTCCACTTTCCGCCAAGGTCTGCCTGGCGACCATCATGATGAGTAACGGTGTGCGAACCGGCAACTGCCATCGCAGCGTTCTGAACAAGTGAACGAGTTAAATCTGCAATCGAACGCCAGTCTCCATATGCCTGATAACTCTCGATCATCGCAAACTCTGGTGAGTGTGAAGAGTCAGCACCTTCATTGCGGAAGTTTCGATTGATTTCAAATACACGTTCCAGCCCGCCAACCACGCAACGCTTCAAGAAAAGTTCTGGAGCGATACGTAGAAATAGATCCATGTCGTAGGCATTTGAGAAAGATTTAAATGGGCGGGCTGCTGCCCCACCGTGCATTACCTGCAACATTGGTGTTTCAACTTCAATGAAATTCTCGTTATGGAAAGTCTCGCGCAATGAACGCATTACCGCCGGACGAAGACGTGCATTAGAACGCGCTTCTGGGCGAACAATTAGATCTACATAACGCATGCGCACACGCGTTTCCTCAGACATCGGCTTGTGATCGTTAGGCAACGGACGAAGTGATTTTGCAGCCATTGCATATGAGTTTGCCAAGATAGAAAGTTCACCGCGCTTAGAAGTAATGATTTCTCCAGTAACGCTGACGATATCTCCGAGATCGATATCGCTCTTCCAAGTATCTAAAACTTCTTGACCAACTTTATCTAGCGAGAGCATCGCTTGAAGTTCGGTGCCATCTCCTTCGCGCAGAGTTGCAAAACAGAGTTTTCCGGTGTCGCGCTTGAAAATTACGCGACCAGTAAGGCTTTGAATATCGCCAGTTGTTTTATCTATTTCAAGATCTGCATACTTAGCGCGAATATCAGCCAGCGAAGATGTGCGAGCAACTGCAACCGGGTAAGGATCAACACCACGTTCGATTAAACCAGCGCGCTTTTCGCGACGGATGCGCAGTTGTTCTGGCAGATCGTCTTCGACTGGCGCTTGTGGTTCGTTACTCATAATGGCGAGAGTCTACCTATTAGATATTTCGCTCGTGGATCAGGCGCAGGCCAATTAGCGTGAGATCAGGCTCATGCTCATCAATAGTTTCGGCAACGCCAATAATTAGTGGGGCTAAGCCGCCGGTTGCAATAACGGTTGGTGCTTGGTCATAACTCTGCGCTAATTCAGCGGTAATGCGATCGACCAAACCATCTACTTGGCCAGCAAATCCAAAGATAGTTCCAGATTGCAGCGCTTCAACGGTGTTCTTTCCAATAACACTCTTGGGACGAATCAACTCAACCTTGCGCAATTGCGCAGCGCGCGCAGCAAGTGCATCAACTGAAATTTCAATGCCGGGTGCAAGTGCGCCACCGAGGAACTCACCTTTAGGTGAAACTACATCGAGATTTGTAGATGTACCGAAATCAACAACAATGGCTGGGCCACCATAGAGAACATGTGAAGCCAAAGTGTTAACGATGCGATCGGCACCAATTTCTTTTGGATTATCAACCAAAAGTGGAACACCAGTCTTCGTCCCAGGTTCAACAATTGTTGTCGGAATCTTAGAGAAGTAAGAGGCGATCATGGTGCGCAATTCTCGTAAAGTTGCTGGAACGGTTGAACAGATTGAAAGTCCAGTGACGTCATAATCTGCAACTAGTGCGTTGAACTGCAACCAGAGCTCATCAGCGGTTGTTCGTGGATCAGTCTTTACGCGCCATGAGCGCACAAGTTCTTCGCCATCGAAGATTCCGAGGACCGTATTGGTATTGCCGACATCAACAGTTAACAACATGACTACTCCGCTCTCAGATCTAGACCTATATCAAAAACTGGTGCTGAATGTGTAAGGGCTCCGATGGCGATGTAATCAACGCCGCTTTCGGCGTAGGCACGTGCGTTCTCTAGTGAAATTCCACCTGATGCTTCGAGTTTGCAGACGCCGTTAACGATCGCAACTGCTTCAGCGCATTGTGCGGGGCTCATGTTGTCGAGTAGAACTAAGTCAGGTTTCTGCGATAAAACTTCACGCAATTGCTCGAGCGTATCTACTTCGATTTCAATCTCTGAATCTGGGTATAAAGCGCGCACTTTGGCAAAGGCTTCTACTACGCCACCAGCTGCGGCAATGTGATTATCTTTAATAAGCGCTGCATCACTTAAGTTCATGCGATGGTTTGTGCCGCCACCCATACGTACCGCGTATTTTTCAAGAACTCGCATACCTGGAGTTGTTTTACGGGTATCGCGAACTTGGCATTTAGTGCCAGCGACTTCTTTAACCCAAGCGCTTGTTAGCGTTGCTACTCCACTTAATTGGCTAAAGAAGTTAAGTGCGGTGCGTTCGGCCAATAAAATTGCCCGGGTATTTCCAGAAACGCTGAGCAAAATATCTCCAGCCTTTACCTGATCGCCATCGTTCTTTGCTCGCTTAATTTCGGTAAGCCCTACTTCACGTAAAACCGCCTCGGCAACTTCTATTCCCGCGATTACTCCGCTCTTGCGCGCGGTGAAATCAGCTTTAGCAATTGCCTTTGCGTCAATGGTGGCAACTGAAGTTATATCCTCGCCACCAGCAAGATCTTCTGCGAGGGCCGATTTAATCAAATCGA